>JAOPVN010000532.1 GCA_025966175.1 Modestobacter sp.
CAACAGTACCTGGAGGACGATCGCGAGCGCGATCGCCGCGACACTGGGCCAGCGGTGCTCGCCCCGGGTGCGGCGTCGCCACGCGGCGAGCACTCGGTCCGCAGTGCGCTCGACCTCGCCCGGAGCGTTCATCGGGGGAGCGCGACCGCGGGACGCCGGGGGCTGCGCCCTGATCGGCATGAATCGGTCATGTGGCGTCCAACCGGGGCCAGACCACCGAGGTGACCACCAACTGCACGGCTGCGGCGGCCGGGATGGCGAGGAAGGCGCCGACGACGCCCAGGAGCGCTCCGCCGATGAGCAGCGCGACGATCGTGAGCACCGGCGGCACGTTCACGGCTCGGTTCATGACCCGCGGGACCAGGAGGTAGTCCTCCAGCAGCCGGTAGGCGATGTAGAAGACGAGGCTGGCGATGGCCACGGTGGAGGAGACCGAGAGCGCGACCAGCGTGACCAGGATGCCGCCGATGGTCGAGCCGATGACCGGGATGAGGTCGAGAACGGCCACCAGCACGCCGAGGGCCACGGCATAGGGCACGTGCACGATCTCCAGGAACAAGAAGGTGCCCAGGCCGGCGATGACCGAGGTGAGCAGGTTGCCCAGCACGTAGCCGCCGACGCGAGCGCTGATCTCGTCACCGAGCTCGCGGGCCCGGCCCCGCCTGCTGGCCGGGAACGTGAGGTAGACGACCCGGCGGATCTCCGGCAGGTTGCTCAGGAAGTTCACGGTGAGGACCAGCACTGTCACCACCTCCGTCAGCGTGCCGAAGACCGCCAGGCCCACGTTGAGGACGCCGCCCAGCGGCAGCGAGTGTCCGCCACCCGCGAACTGGGCCTTCAGGCTGTCGAGGAGGTGGTACCGGGCGTTGAGCCGGCCCAGGGCGCTGCTGCGGTCCTGCAGCTGCTGCAGCAGGCCCGGCACGGCCCGGGACAGCTGCTCCACCTGCGTGACGATGGGCGGGATGATCACAGCGAAGACCCCGACCACGATCAGCAGGAAGGCCACCGTGACGACGGCGACGCCCAACCCCCGTCGCAGCCCGCGCCGGCCCAGCCAGGACACGATCGGGTCCAGGCCGAGCGCGAAGACCAGGGCCAGGATGATCAGCAGGAGCTCGCCGGCGACCCCGCCGATGGCGTTGAGCAGCACGTAGGCCAGGACGACGGCGCTGCCGGCGGTGAACGCGGCGCCGAAGATGCGCCGGGTCGGCCAGCGTGGATCGGGGGGAGCGACCGGGGGACCGGGCGGCGGTGGTGCCTCGGCCGGTACCTGGTCCGCCGGTCCGCGGCCGGCGACCGGCCGGATGTCCGATGCAGTCGGCTCGGAGCTGGACATCGCGTCGCCTCCGGTCGGTCGCCCCTCGCACTGCCGCTCGTGGCTACCCAGCACGGCCGGGCGCACCCATGGCCTCGTGTCGGCCGTGGACCACCCGACCCCGACGACCCACCGCCGTGCTGAGTGGACTCGCCGACCTGTCGACAGGTCGACAGGTCGCTCCCGGGGGCTCAGCCCCCGGCGAGCAGGGCGCGGACCGCGTCGATCGTGTCCGCCTCGGCCGGCATCTTGTCCGGCCGGTAGCGCAGTACCCGGGCGAACCGCAACGCGACACCACCGGGGTAGCGGGGGCTGCGCTGGGCACCGTCGAGGGCGATCTCGACGACCAGCTCCGGCCGCAGGCGCACACCCCAGTCGGGCTCCTCGACGGCGTGCGCGGGGAAGGTCGCCGTCTGCCAGTCCAGCAGCTGGTCGGTCATCCCCTTGAACGTCTTGCCCACCATGACCGGCTCGCCGCCGTCCGGGTCGCGGGCGCCCAGGTGGATGTTCGACAACTTCCCCGACCGGCGCCCGTACCCCCACTCGGCGCCGAGCACGACGAGGTCCAGGGTGTGCACCGGCTTGACCTTCTGCCACGCCTTGCCGCGCCGGCCGGCGGCGTACGGCGCGTCCAGAGCCTTGACCACGACCCCCTCGTGCCCCCCGGACAGCGCGTCGTCCAGCACCCCGGCTGCCTGCGCCGGGGTGGGCCGACGGACACCGGGCATCCGGAGCGCCGCGTGCTCCTCGGCGGCCAGCAGCTGGGCGAGCGCGTCGAGGCGGACGTCCAGCGGCTCGTCGAGCAGGTCGCGGCCGTCGAGGTGCAGCACGTCGAACAGGAACGGGCTCAGCAGCACCCCGCGGTCGGGGGACAGGGCGTCGGGCACGTCGCTGCCGAAGCGGCTCATCGTGTCCTGGAACGCGCGCGGCCGGCCGTCGTCGTCCAGGGCGAGGGTCTCCCCGTCGAGGACGGCGGTGTCGCACGGCAGCGCCCGGATGCGGTCGACCAGCTCCGGAACACCGTCGGTCACCTCCCGCAGCGTGCGCGTCCACACCCGGACGACGTCGCCGTCGCGGTGCACCTGGATCCGGGCGCCGTCGAGCTTGAACTCCACGGTCACCCCCGCGCCCAGGTCGGCGAGCGCGGCGTCCAGCGACGACCCGGGGCTGGCGAGCATCGGCCGCACCGGACGCCCCACCTGCAGGTGCACCGCGCCCAGGGCCCCGACGCCGCCGGTGAGCGCGGTCGCGGCCGTCTCGGGGAGCCGGCCGGACAGCATGAAGGCGCGGCGGACGGCGGCCGCCGGCACCTCGGCGGCGAGCGCGACGGCGTCCAGCACCACCCCCTCCAGCGCCCCCTGGCGGAGCTCACCGGTCAGCAGCCGGACGAGGAACCGTTGCTCCTCGGCGGTGGCGGCGCCCAGCAGGCCGGTGACGGCCGCGTCCCGCCGGGACGCCGAGCCCGGCCCGGCCGTGGCGGCCAGCCCACTCAGCACCTCGTCGGTCGCGGCGACGGTCAGGGACGGGGTCGCGGCCGGCTCGCCCGACAGCCGGGAGAGGATGCGCCGTCCCAGCCCCAGCCGGCCCTGGCGCAGCTCGCCGGCCAGCCAGGCGGTGACCGGTTCGACCTCGTCGGCGCCCGCTCGGCGCAGCACCTCCGCGATCGCGCCGGCCTTCGCCGTCCGGGACCGGGTGGCCGTGACCGCGGCGGACGCGGCGAGGACGTCGGCGAGGAGCACCGCGCCATGCTGCCAGCCGACCGCCGGGGAAGATGACCGGATGCCGCGTCTGCTGGTCGTCCACCACACGCCCTCGCCCGCGCTGCAGGCTGTGCTGGAGGCGGTCCGGGAGGGTGTGGCGCTGGTCGAGGACGTCGAACTCAGCGTGCGGCCGGCGCTGTCGGCCGGCGCCGCCGACGTGCTCAACGCCGACGGCGTCCTGCTCGGGACGCCGGCGAACATCGGCTACATGTCGGGCGCCCTCAAGCACTTCTTCGACACCGTCTACTACCCGTGCCTGGACGCCACCGCCGGCCTGCCGTACGGGGTGTACGTCCACGGCAACGACGACACGGCCGGGGCGCTGACCAGCATCCAGCGCATCACCGGGGCGCTGCGCTGGAAGCAGGTGGCCGCCCCGCTCAGCCTCATCGGCGCGCCGGGACCGGCCGACCTGGAGGCCTGCCGGGAGCTGGCGGCGACCGTCGCCGTCAGCCTCTGAGCGGCGGCGCGGCCAGCAACTGGGCCAGGTGGAGCGCCGGCCGGCCGTCGAGCTGATCGAGCTGGGTGCGGCAGGAGAAGCCGTCGGCGAGGACGACGGCGTGCGGCCCGGCCCCGCGGACGGTGGGCAGCAGGTCGTGCTCGGCGATCCGGACCGACACGTCGTGGTGCCCGCGCTCCACGCCCCAGTTGCCGGCCAGCCCGCAGCACCCGCCGACCCGGGTCACCGTCGCCCCGGCCCGGCGCAGCAGCCGCTCGTCCGTGCTCCAGCCCATCACCGAGTGGTGGTGGCAGTGCGGCTGGGCGACCACCTCGACCCCGGCCAGGGACGGCGGCTCCCAGCCCGGGGTCTCGGTCAGCAGCTCGGCCAGCGTGCGGGTGGCCCGGGCGACCCGCCCGGTCGCCGGGTCGTCGACGAGGTCGGCGGCCTCGCCGCGCAGCACGGCGGTGCAGGACGGCTCGACCCCGACGATCGGCATCCCGGCGTCGGCGTAGCCGGCCAGGACGGTGATCGTGCCGCGCAGGATGCGCTTGGCGGCGTCGAGCTGGCCGGTGGTGATCCAGGTCAGCGCGCAGCAGGTGTCCGCCGGCGGCACCTCGACCCGGTAGCCGGCCGACTCCAGCACCGCGACGGCCGCGGTGGCGGTCTCGGGGGCGAAGTGGTCGGTGAACGAATCCACCCACAGCGCCACCGCCGGCCGGTCGTCCGTCGGTCGCGGCGCCCACCCCGCCCGGAACGTGCGCGCGGCGAAGGCCGGCAGATCCCGGCGCTGGTCGACCCCGGCGGCCCACTTGGCCAGCGCGCCGCCGGCCCGGGAGCCCATGAGGGCGTTCACCAGTCGCGGCGCGCGGGCGGCCAGGTCGGACCAGCGGGGCAGCTGGCCCAGCGCGTAGTGCGGCCGCGGCCGCAGGCGCCGCCGGTAGGACTGGTGCAGCACCTCGGACTTGTAGGCCGCCATGTCCACCCCGGTCGGGCAGTCCCGGGAACAGCCCTTGCACGACAGGCACAGGTCCAGGGCGGCGTGCACCTCCGGGGAGCGCCAGTCCTGGACCGGCCCGCCGGGCGCGAGCATCTCCTGCAGCACCCGGGCGCGGCCCCGGGTGGAGTCCTTCTCCTCCAGCGTGGCCGGGTAGGACGGGCACATCACGCCACCGCCGGCGGTCAGGTCGGCCCGGCACTTCCCGACGCCGGTGCACCGGTGCACCGCGGCGGTGAGGTCCCCGCCGTCGTGCCGGTAGGCCAGTGCGAGCTGCTGCCGGCGAGGTGCGACCTCCGCGACCCGCACGTCGGCGTCGAAGGGCGCCGGGCGGACCAGGACGCCGGGGTTGAGCACGTCGTCGGGGTCGAGCACCCCCTTGACCTGCTCGAACAGCGAGATGACGGCGGGGCTGTACATGACCGGCAGCAGCTCGCTGCGGGCCCGCCCGTCACCGTGCTCACCGGACACCGATCCGCCGTAGCGCGCCACCAGGCGCGCGGCGTCGAGGATGAACGCCCGGTAGCGCGGCCGGCCGCCGTCCTCGTGCTGCCGGCCGAACGGGAAGTCGATGCGGACGTGCACGCAGCCGTCGCCGAAGTGCCCGTAGGGCAGCCCCTGCAGGCCGTGCTGCGCGAGCAGCGCGTCGAAGTCGCGGAGGTAGGCGCCCAGCTGCTCGACGGGGACCGCGGCATCCTCCCAGCCGGCGTGCGCCGGATGGCCGTCGCTGGTCCGGGCGGCCAGCCCGGCGCCGTCCTCCCGGATCCGCCAGATGGCGGCGGCCTCGGCCGGGTCGCCCACCACCAGGGCATCGACGGCGCCGGCGACCGCGACCATCTTCCGGGCGCGGTCGGCCACCTCGGCCGGGTCCTCGCCGGTGAGCTCGACGATCAGCCAGCCCTCGCCACGGGGCAGGTCCGGGACGACGGCGGCGGGCACGTCGAGCAGCCGCTGGACGATCCGGGAGTCCAG
>JAOPVN010000540.1 GCA_025966175.1 Modestobacter sp.
CCACCTACCTGCACGCCCTCCGGAACGGGGAGGTGCCGCTGCTCTTCCTGTTCAGCGGCACCGTCTTCACCCGCGGGGCGGCCGGGTTCTCCGTCGCGCAGGTGCCCTGGGACCAGGAGGCGTCCTACCGGCTCCCGGTCGCCGTCTGGCGGGACCTGATGGCGGAGGTCTTCCCGGGCAGCGAGTGGGTGCGGATGTCGCGGGAGACCGTCGAGGCCCTCGCCCATCTCCGGCACGTCCGTGGCCTCACCAGCTGGGACGCCGTCGTCAGCACGCTGCTCGCGGAGGTCCCGGACCGGGCGGAGCAGCCGTCATGAGCCTCGACCTCGCCCGGCTCGCCGCCGACGCCGTCCTCTACGAGGGCTACCTGCTCTACCCCTACCGGTCCACGGCCGCGAAGAACCAGGTGCGCTGGCAGTTCGGGGTGCTCGGTCCGCCCGGAGCCGCGGCCGCCGGCTCCGGCGAACCGGCGGACCTCGCCGTCCAGTGCCTGCTCCGTACCGACCGTGACCCCGTCGGCCCGGCGACCGTCACCGTGCACCTGCGGTTCCTCCAGCTGCAGCGGCGGCTCGCCCAGCGCGCGGAGCCGGGTGGGAGCTTCACGACGGTCGGCGAGCTGGCGTCCCCCGGCGCGGTGTGGACCAGCTGGGACGAGGCCGTCGAGGTCGAGCGCGAGCTCGGGACGTTCGACCTCGCTGCGCTGCGCCGCGGGGTGGACCTCACCGTGCCGGTGGCCGGCGGCGAGTGGGTCGAGCCGGTCGTGGGCGGCCGCCTGCTGCGCTGCCGGGAGCCGCTGCACACCGCGGTGTCGCTGCACGCCGAGGACGACGGCCCGCTGGTGCGGCTGACGCTGTCGGTGGTCAACACCACCGAGGCCGCGCCGGACCGGGACGCCGCAGTCCGGTCGTCGCTGATCGGCACGCACCTGCTGCTCAGCACGGGAGGGGCCTGTTTCGTCTCGGTGATCGACCCGCCCGAGGACGCCCGGGCGGCGGCCGCGCGCTGCCGCCAGCACCGCTGCTGGCCGGTGCTCGCCGGGGACGACAGCACCCGCGGGCAGACCTCCGACGTCGTCCTCGCCCTGCCGATCATCCTGTACGACCATCCCGCGGTCGCCCCGGAGAGCGCGGGCGCGATGTTCGACTCCACTGAGATCGACGAGATCCTCACCCTGCGGGTGATGACCCTGACCGACGAGGAGAAGGCGCAGGCGCGGGCGACCGACGCGCACGCCGCGGCGATCATCGACCGCTGCGACGCGATGACCCCGGCGGAGCTGCAGCGGCTGCACGCCATCCTGCGCGAACCGCATGCCCGCGGGGCGGCGCTCGGCGCCGCTCGGCCGACCGGGGACGACTGGTGGGCCGCCGAGGCGGCGGCGCCGGTGTCGCCGGAGACCGACGCGGTGCTGGTGGCCGGCACCCGGGTCACCCGCGGGAGCCTGGTGCGGTTGCACCCGTCCCGGCGGGCGGACGCGCAGGACATGTTCGTGGCCGGTCTCGAGGCCCGGGTCAGCGCGGTGCACGTCGACCTCGACGGCCAGACGCACGTCGCGGTCTCCCTCGTCGACGACGCCGCGGCCGAGGTGCAGGACTGGTACGGCCGGTACCTCTACTTCGCCCCCGACGAGCTCGAACCGCTCGCCGAGGCCGGCACGGAGGGAGACGTCCACCAGCGAGAGGAGACCCCGTCATGAGGTCGCTCGGAGTCCTGACCGCCCTGTTCGGGGCAGCGGCCCTCACCGGGGCCGTCTACCTCGGCATCCGGTCGATCCCGGACGTGAAGCGCTATCTCGCCATCCGGCGGATGTAGCCCGACCGCAACCCACGAGGAGGCACCGTGAGCGGACATGCGGGCAGCGAGCCCGCCAGCCACCTGCAGCCCGAGCCGCAGGAGGAACGCGGGGCCCCCGGCTCCCGGGGGCCCGGGTCCGACGAGCCCGCCGGCGGACCCGCCGACCGCCCGGCCGGCCGGGCCGCGGAGGACACCGACACCACCGTCGACCCGCAGGGCGCCGAGCACCCGGACGCCCCGGACCTGCCGACCGGCGACCAGGCCGGCTGACCACCAGCCGCTGTGGAGGACCGATGACCCCACCAACCGATCCCGGGCCCACCGACCTCGAGGGCCGGACACTCCCGCCCTACGAGGGCCGGCGGGAGAGCGCGGACGTCGCCGGCGAGGAACGGGTGCACCGCGACGGAGCCACCGTCGGCGGCGCGACCGGGCCGGTCGAGAGCGACGAGCGCAAGGCCCCTGACCCCGATGACACACCCCGGGGGGAGGTCGCCTCACCGGCCGACGAGCAGCCGGCCGCCGACACCCCGGACGGCGAGCCGGGGGAGGCATCGGTCGGACCGGCGCACCACCCCGGCACGACCCGTGGGGAGGACGTCGGGGAGGACGACTACGACGAGCTCGGGGGGGAGTCCTAGGTGGCGGGTACCACGGCCGCCCGAGTGCTGGTGGCCGGGATCGGGAACGTCTTCGCCACCGATGACGGCTTCGGGCCGGAGGTGGCCCGGCGGCTGTCCGAGCGGGCCCGGCCGGACGGCGTCCGGGTGGTCGACTACGGCATCCGCGGCATGCACCTGGCCTACGACCTGCTGGACCCGTGGGACGCCGTCGTCCTGGTCGACGCGCTGCCCGACCGGGGCGCGGTCGGGGCGGTCGCCGTCCTCGAGATCGGGCCCGAGCACCTCGGGGCCGGCGCGCAGGTCGACGCGCACGCCATGGACCCGGCCACCGTGCTGGCCACCCTCAGCGCGCTCGGCGGGCAGCTGCCGGGGCGCACCCTGCTGGTGGGCTGCCAGGTCGCCGACACCGGCGAGGGGATGGGGCTCACCCCTCCGGTCGAGGCCGCCGTCGGCGTGGCGCTGGACGTCGTGGACGCCCTGCTGACGTGCGAGCTGCACCCGAGCGGGGTGGTCTGAGATGTGCCTCGGGATCCCGGGACGAGTGATGGCCATGCTGCCCGGCTACGGCGACCAGCTCGCGCTGGTCGAGGTGGAGGGCGCCGCCCGCAAGGTGAACATCGGGCTGCTGGACGAGGCGCCCGCGGCGGGCCAGTGGGTGCTGATCCACATGGGGTTCGCGGTGGAGACCACCGACGCGGCGGGCGCGGAGCAGGCGATGAGCGGCCTGGAGCTGATGGGCCGCAGCCGGGACGACGGGGCGCCGGGAGCCGGACCGTGAGCGGGCGCGTGCGGGTCCGCTACCGGGTGACCGGCGTCGTCCAGGGAGTCGGCTTCCGGCCCTTCGTCTACGTCACCGCCACCGGCCTGGGGCTGTCCGGCTCGGTGGGCAACGACTCCGCCGGAGTGCTCGCCGAGGTCGAGGGCGAGCCGGCCGACGTCGAGGAGCTGGGCCGGCGGCTGGCCACCGGCGCCCCGCCACTGGCGGTCGTGGAGACGGTGACGGCGACCGGGCTGCCGGTCACCGGCGGGACGGGCTTCACCATCGCGGCCTCGGACGCCGGGCCGGCGACCGGAGCCCGGACCTTCGCCGGACCCGATGTCGCCACCTGCGCGGACTGCCTGCGCGAACTGGCCGACCCTGCCGACCGGCGGTACCGGCACCCGTTCATCTCCTGCACCAACTGCGGACCCCGCTTCAGCGTCATCCGGGACCTGCCCTACGACCGCCCGGCGACCACGATGGCGGGCTTCCCGATGTGCGCGGCCTGCGCCGCCGAGTACGCCGACCCGGCCGACCGGCGCTTCCACGCCCAGCCGATCGCCTGCGCCGACTGCGGACCGGTGCTCGAGCTGGCCGTGCCGGGCACGGCCCCGCGGTTCCGGGACGAGGCGGTCACCGCGACCCGGCGGCTGCTGGCCGAGGGCGCGATCGTGGCGGTCAAGGGCCTGGGCGGCTACCACCTCGCCTGCGACGCCCGGAACCCCGCGGCGGTCGCCGAGCTGCGCCGTCGCAAGCGCCGGGGCGACAAGCCGTTCGCGGTGATGGTCGCCGACCTGGCGGCAGCGCGGTCCCTGGCCGAGATCAGCGATGTCGAGGCCGCGCTGCTCGGGGGACCACGCCGTCCCGTGGTGCTGCTGGCCCGCGGGCCGGGCACGTCCGCCCTGGCCGCCGACGTGGCCCCGGGCAGCCCGGACCTCGGCGTCCTGCTGCCCTACACCCCCGTGCACGTGCTGCTGCTGGAGCGCGGCGACGGGGCTCCGGACTGCCTGGTGATGACCTCCGGCAACCTCGGCGGCGAGCCGATCTGCTCCCGCGACGACGACGCGGCCGCCCGGCTGGCACCGCTGGCCGACGCGTGGCTGCGCCACGACCGGCCGATCCACGTCCCGGTCGACGATTCGGTGACCCGGGTGATCGACGGGCGCGAGGCCCCGGTGCGGCGCTCCCGCGGTCACGCGCCGCTGCCGGTCGCCCTGCCGGTGCCCGTTCCGCCGACGCTGGCGGTCGGCGCCGAGCTCAAGAACACCTGTGCGGTCGGGCAGGGCCGCTACGCCTGGCTCAGCCAGCACATCGGCGACACCGACGACCTGGCCACCCTCGAGGCCCTCACCGCCTCGGCGCGGCATCTGGAGCACCTCACCGGGGTGACGCCGGAGAGCCTCGTCGCCGACGCCCATCCGGGCTACCGGTCGACGGCCTGGGCCCGCCGGTCCGCGGCCGGCCGGCCGGTGCGCACCGTGCAGCACCACCACGCCCACGTCGCCTCGGTCATGGCCGAGCACGGGCTGGACGGCCGTGACCCGGTCATCGGGTTCGCCTTCGACGGCACCGGCTACGGCACCGACGGCGCCATCTGGGGCGGTGAGGTGCTGGTCGCCGACTACAAGGGCTTCCGGCGGGCCGCGCAGCTGGGCTACGTCCCGCTCCCGGGCGGCGACGCGACCGTGCAGCGGCCCTACCGGATGGCGCTGGCCCACCTGTTCGCCGCCGGGCTGCCCTGGGCACCGGACCTGGCCCCGATCCGGGCCTGCCCACCGGAGGAGCGCGGCGTGCTCGCGCACCAGCTGTCCTCCGGCTTCGGCACGGTGCCGACCTCCAGCATGGGGCGGCTCTTCGACGCGGTCGCCGCGCTGGCCGGCGTGCGCGGCGTCGTCGACTACGAGGCCCAGGCCGCCATCGAGCTGGAGGGACTCGCCCGCGGGGTGCCGGCCGACGGGACCTACGCGTTCGGGCTGACCGGGAACTCCCCGCTGGTCGCCGACGCCGGGCCGGTCATCCGGTCCGTGGTGGGCGACCGGCGTGCGGGGGTGCCGGCCGAGGTGGTGGCCGCCCGCTTCCACGCCGGGGTGGCCGACCTGGTCGCGGAGCTGGCCGGGCGGATCCGGGGGGAGACGGGGCTGCACACCGTCGTCCTCGGTGGCGGGGTGTTCGGCAACGCGCTGCTGCTGTCCGGCGCGCGGCGCCGGCTGGAGGGGCGCGGCTTCACCGTGCTGACCCCCGAACAGCTGCCGGCGAACGACGGTGGGCTGGCCCTGGGCCAGCTGATGGTCGGAGCGCTGGGGTGACCAGTCGGAGAGTGGACCTCGAGAGGAGACGGGCATGTGCCTAGCCGTACCGGGCCGGGTGGACACGCTGCGGGAACGCGACGGGACGCTGATGGCCGAGGTCGACTTCGGCGGCGTCAGCAAGGACGTCTGCTGCGAGTACGTCCCCGACGTGGCCCCGGGTGACTACGTGATCGTGCACGTGGGGTTCGCCATCCAGCGACTGGACGAGGCGTCGGCGCTGGCCACCCTCGCCGAGTTCCAGGCGATGGGGATCCTCGAGGAGGAGTTCGGCGACCAGGAGGCCCGGGCCGCACGCCAGGCCGACGGGACCGCCGGGCCCCACCCCGTTCGTTCCTTCGACGAGCCGGGAGGCCCACGATGAAGTACCTCGACGAGTTCAGCGACCCGGACCTGGCCCACCGCCTGCTCGACCAGATCCACGCGGCCACGACGGGCCACTGGGCGATCATGGAGGTCTGCGGCGGGCAGACCCACTCGATCATCCGGCACGGCATCGACCAGCTGCTGCCCGACGGGATCGAGATGATCCACGGCCCCGGCTGCCCGGTCTGCGTCACGCCGCTGGAGGTCATCGACAAGGCGCTGGCCATCGCGGAGCGGCCGGACGTCATCTTCTGCTCGTTCGGCGACATGCTCCGGGTGCCGGGCAGCAGTCAGGACCTGTTCCGGATCAAGAGCCGGGGTGGCGACGTGCGGGTCGTCTACTCAACGCTGTACGCCCTGGCCCTGGCACGGGAGCACCCCGACCCGCAGGAGGTGTTATTCGGCATCGGCTTCGAGACCACCGCGCCGGCCAACGCGATGACGGTCTACCAGGCCAAGCGGATGGGGGTGACGAACTTCTCGCTGCTGGTGTCCCACGTGCTGGTGCCGCCCGCGATCGCGGCGATCATGGAGTCCCCGAGCTGCCGGGTGCAGGCGTTACTGGCCGCCGGCCACGTCTGCAGCGTCATGGGGACGGCGGGGTACCCGGAGCTCGCCGACCGGTACGGCGTCCCGATCGTCGTGACCGGCTTCGAGCCGCTGGACATCCTGGAGGGGATCCGCCGCACGGTGCTGCA
Organism: Modestobacter sp.; assembly: GCA_025966175.1. Classification (GTDB taxonomy): domain Bacteria; phylum Actinomycetota; class Actinomycetes; order Mycobacteriales; family Geodermatophilaceae; genus Modestobacter. Next base: position 6,548 of record JAOPVN010000540.1, read on the forward strand.
GCTGGAGCAGGGCCGGCACGAGGTGGAGAACGCCTACCCGCGGGCCGTGCCGGCGACCGGCAACCCGGTCGCCCGGCGGATGCTCGAGGACGTCTTCGAGGTGACCGACCGGTCCTGGCGGGGCATCGGCATGATCCCGCGCAGCGGCTGGCGGTTGTCCGACGCCTACCGGGAGTGGGACGCCGAGGCCCGCTTCGACGTCGGCGGCATCCACACCGACGAGTCGGCGATCTGCCGCTCCGGCGAGGTGCTGCAGGGGCTGCTCAAGCCGCACGAGTGCGGGGCGTTCGGCAAGGAGTGCACGCCGCGGAACCCGCTGGGGGCCACGATGGTCTCCTCCGAGGGCGCCTGCGCCGCGTACTACCTCTACCGCCGGCTGGCGCCCCCCGGACCCGCGCCGGCCGAGACCGCGCCGGCCGAGCCGGTGGCGGCGGTGGGGCATGGCTGAGCAGACGGTCGGCCTGGACGTCGCCGGCTGGGTCTGCCCGGTGCCGCTGCGGGACTCACCGACCATCGTCATGGGCCACGGCGGTGGCGGCGCGATGTCGGCGGAGCTGATCGAGCACCTGTTCCTGCCGGCGTTCGGCGCGGCCGCCGACACCGCGCTCGGCGACTCCGCCGTCGTCCGGGTCGGCCGGAGCCGGCTGGCGTTCTCCACCGACTCCTTCGTGGTCAAGCCGATGTTCTTCCCCGGCGGGTCGATCGGTGACCTGGCGGTCAACGGCACCGTCAACGACCTGGCCATGGCCGGTGCGCGGCCGCTGGTGCTGTCGACGGCGTTCATCCTCGAGGAGGGCACCGCGCTGGCCGACATCGGCCGGGTCGCCGAGGCGATGGGGCGCGCCGCGTCGGTGGCCGGCGTGCGGCTGGTCACCGGCGACACCAAGGTGGTCGACGCCGGTTCGGGGGACGGCGTGTTCGTCAACACCGCCGGCATCGGGGTGGTGCCCGAGGGGGTCGACATCGCCCCGGGGCGGGCCCGGCCGGGTGACGTCGTGATCGTCAGCGGGGACATCGGTGTGCACGGGGTGGCGGTGATGAGCTGCCGGGAGGGCCTGGAGTTCGGCACGCCGGTCCGCAGCGACAGCGCAGCGCTGAACGGGCTGGTGGCCGCCATGCTCGCCACCGGCGGGGACGTGCACGTGCTCCGCGACCCGACCCGTGGGGGCGTGGCGGCCACGCTCAACGAGATCGCGACGGCGGCCGGGGTGGGCATCGAGCTCGTCGAGCGGGACATGCCGATCCCGCAGGAGGTGCGCGATGCCTGCGGGCTGCTGGGCCTGGACCCGCTCTACGTCGCCAACGAGGGGAAGCTGGTCGCGTTCGTGGCCCGCGAGGACGCCGATCTGGTCCTGGCGTCGATGCGCGGCCACGAGCACGGTGTGGGTGCCGTGGTGATCGGTGCCTGTGTCGCCGCGCACCCGGGCATGGTGGTCACCCGGACCGGGCTGGGCGGCACCCGGGTCGTCGACCTGCCGATCGGCGAGCAGCTGCCCCGGATCTGCTGAATGGCGCTCACCCCGGGGGAGGCGCTCTTCGCCCGGTACGCCTTCCCGCCCAACGACCTGGGCCACTGCGGGCCACCGGGCGCGGAGCTGTTGCTGGCCGGCGCCGCCGGCGACGACGACCGGGATCTGCGCGCGCGGCTGGAGCAGTTCGTGGGGGCGTGGCCCTACCTCGACCTGCTCGCCGGCACCATGGGGGTCGACGACGGCCTGCACCCCGACGTGGTCTCCGCCTACTGGCTGGGCGGCGCGCTGCTCGACCGGGTGGAGCCGGCGGCGGTCCTCGCGGCGGTCGGGCGGCGGTTCGGTGCGCAGCCGGGGGTCCGCGACCGGCTGGCGGCCCTGGCCGACGCCCCGGCGGCGCGACCCGACCACCTCTTCCACGTGTTCGTCGTCTACCCGTGGGTGGGGCTGCTCGGGGCGGCCGGTGACGTGCCGCGATCCGTGCTGGACAGCTGCCGGGTGCGGTGGGGCACCGTCGTCCGGGTCGAGGGCGAGTCCGCCGGTGTGTGGTCACGGTCGCTGACCTGGGACGGCGCGGCGCTCGGGCTGGATGCCGGTCAGGTCGAGGACTGCCGGTGGAGCCGCGGCCGGCACGCCTTCGTGCGGGAGCTGCGTCCCGGCGACCAGGTGTCACTGCACTGGAACTGGGTCTGCGACCGGCTGGACGACGACCGGGTCGCGGAGCTGTCCGCCCGCACGCACGCCCAGCTGACGACGACCAACGCGTGGCTGGCGCGGCGGGACCGGGCCGAGGAGCAGCCCGGCCGGTCGCCGGCGGGCACCACTGGCAGCGCACGGCGCCGGGCCGGGTGACGGCGACAGCCCCGCGGTGGGTCACCACGGGGCTGTCGCCGGGCGGTGCCGGCCCTGGCTGCCGGCCCACCGCCAGGGTCACCTGCCGGCGACGTCCTCCGCCGGCACCTGCGCCGACGTGGCCCGCGCGTCCGACGGCACGGGCACCGCGGGCGTCCTCGTCCCGGCCGGGGAGGCGATCGGGCGCAGCAGCAGGTAGGTGACCGCTGCCACGAGCGGGCCGGCGAGCAGCGAGAGGTCCGCGCCGTCCAGGGCGCTGGCGACCGGTGCGGTCCACAGCGTCGTGTTCACGCACAGCAGCGCGGCCAGGAAGCCGAGCAGGAGCGCCGAGACGCCCGCCCAGTTGATCCCGTTCCGGTACCAGAAGAGGCCGGCAGGGGTCTCGTCGTGCAGAGCCAGGCCGTCGTAGCGGTTGCGGCGCACCGCGATGTCGGTCGCGTAGACGGCCATCAGCGGAGCCAGGACGGTGATGCTGAACTGCAGGAAGTTGCTCACCGCGACCAGGAAGTCGGTCGCGAAGGAGGCGTAGGCCGCCAGGGCGGTGATCAGCACGCCGATGAGGAGCACCGAGCGGACCCGGCTCAGCTTGATGCCCATGCCCTGCTGGTAGAGCCCGGCGGAGTAGGCCAGCAGCACGTTGTTGGAGACCGCACCGGCGACGACGACGAAGAGGAACAGCGGGTAGAACCACGACGGCACGATCTCGGCGATCGACACCTGCGGGTCGGTCATGTCGATCCGGGTGCCCGCCAGCACGCCGAGCAGGGAGATGACCACCGACGGGACCATCCCGCCCAGCGCCGTCCAGCCGGTCACCCGGCCGCGCGAGGAGGTCGCCGGCAGATACCGGGCGAAGTCCGCCCCGTTGACGTAGGACATCGCGGGCGCGGCGATCAGGGTGAACCCGATGCACAGCGCGGCCAGCAGCGGCGACCCGGTCAGCGGCGCGGCGGGGGAGTACCCGAAGTCGGCGCGGCCGACGACGAAGACGCCCAGCAGGACCAGCACGACGCTCATCACGATGCCGAAGGCCGGGCTGAGCCGGACCATCGTCGCGTGGCCGTAGATGCAGACGGTGAACGTGGCGACGGCCAGCGCCAGCAGGATGATGACCTGGACCGGCACGTTGACCGGAACGCCGAGCTCACCGACGAGCGCGAAACCGGCAAGCGCGCCGAGGGCGAGGTTGATGGCGCCGTAGACCACCGCGATCACCCACATCACGCCGGACATGAACACCCGGTTGGCGCGGATGCCGAAGACCGCGCGGGTGACGACGGCCGACGGCGTCCCGGACGCGAAACCGCTGGTGGCCAGCCAGCCGACGAGTACGTAGACCAGGTTGGCCGCGACCACGACGCCGATCGCCTGCGCCAGGGACAGCCCCAGCAGGATCATCGTCCCGCCGAGCACGAAGAACAGGTACAGCATGTTGGCGGAGAAGAAGATCCAGGCAACGTCGCGGGGACTGCCGTGCCGCTCTTCGGGTGGGACGAAGTCGATGCCCCGCACCTCGACCCGGCCGGCGACGTCGGTCGCGGCTGTCTCGGTGCGGCCCTGGGCGCCGGTCGTGGTGTCGGACATGAGCGATCTCCTCGTTGCGGGCGCGGTGTTCCCGCGCGGCCGGTCGTGCGCTCGCCCGGTCGGGGACCGTCCGGACGATGTCCTGTACACGTGCCGCGGTCGGCGGTCCGGACTCACTCATCCCGGGCCGCGGACGTGGGGCGACACGTCCCTGCCGGGCCCCGGACGTCCCCCGGAGGAGAGCGCCCGGCACCCGCGGTGCTCGTGGGCGGCGCCGGTCAGCCGGTGAGGGAGGCCAGCGCCTCGTCCACCCCGACCAGCCGCGACTCGTGGTAGTGGACGAGCCGCCAGCCGGCCGGGGTGCGGCGCAGCACGAAGGAGCAGCGCACCTGGCCGTCGAAGGTCGGCTCGGCGTCCCGGAGCTTGATCCGGGTGCTGAGCCGGCTGAAACCGAACGCCGCATCGCCCAGCACGGCGACGTCGGTGTGGATCTCGTCCCACTCCGGCACCGCCTCGACGTGCCCGGAGACGCCCTGCCAGTAGCGCAGCAGCTCCGCCCAGCCGGTCACCGGGACGACGTGCTCCTCGGGCTGATAGACCAGGCCGGGGAAGTCGCTGTCCCAGAACTGCTGCCCGGTGGCGAAGTCCAGGGCCTTCATCGACGCCAGCCAGCCGGTGATGGTCTCGCGTACAGCCCGTTCGTCGGTGCTCATGTGGTGGTCCTCCGCAGCAGTGGGGGTGGGGTCAGGCATCGAAGTCCAGGACGACGCGGTCGCTGGTCGGCCTGGCCTGGCAGGTGAGCACGTAGCCGGCGCCCCGTTCGTCGGCGTCCAGTCCGGTGGCGCGCCGCATGACGAGTGAGCCCTCCACGGTCAGCGCCCGGCAGGTGGCGCAGACGCCGTCCCGGCAGGAGTAGGGCACCTCGCGGCGCAGCGGGAGCACCGCGTCGAGGACCGACGGCTCGTCGGTGCCCATCCGCAGCGTGGTCTTCTCCCCGCGCACGATGATCGTCACCTCACTGTCGACGACGGTGCCGGCGTCCTCCGCGGGCAGGTCGTCGGCCTGGGAGGTGAAGAGCTCGCGGTGGATCGACCGGTCCGGTACCGACAGCGCCGTCAGCACCGCCGTCACCTCACCGACGACCTCCTCCGGGCCGCACAGCAGCCACTCGTCGACGCCCGCGGCGGGCAGCGTGGAGGAGACCAGCTCCCGCAGCAGGTCCCCGCCCAGCCGGCCGGCGAGGTGGTCGCCGGGCAGCGACTCCCGGGAGAGCACGTGGTGCACCGCGAACCGGTCGGGGTGCCGGGCACGCAGGTCCTCGAGCTCGGCGCTGAACATGGTGCTGGCCCGGGTCCGGTTGGCGTAGACCAGCGTCACGCGGCTGTGCCGTTCCACCTCGAGCACGCTGGCGACGTGGGACAGGATCGGGGTGATCCCGCTGCCCACCGCGATGGCGCCGTAGTGCTTGGTGTGCGGCGGCAGCAGGTCCAGGCAGAACCGGCCCATCGGCGTCATCACGTCCAGCTCGTCACCGGCCCGCAGCTCGGTGGTGGCCCAGGTGGAGAACAGGCCGCCGGGCTGCCGCTTGACACCCACCCGCAGCCGGCCACCGGCCGGTGAGCAGATGGAGTAGGTGCGCCGGGTCCGGCCGTCGGGATGGAGCAGCACCAGGTGTTGACCGGGGCGGAAGCGGTACTCCTCACGGAGCTGCTCGGGCACGGCGAACGTGATGCTCACCGATTCCTCGGTGAGCGGACACACCTCGGCGACCCGCAACCGGTGCAGGGCAGGCGTCCGTCGTCGCGCCAGTGGGTTGAACGGCGCGACCGCGTCCGCGGCCCGACGGGACTGAGGGGGCATGGTGCCGGGCTGCCGCTGCCGCTCAGGCGCCGAGGCTGGGGACCGACAGCTCTCCCTCGCCGTCGACGAACCCGTAGTTGCGCATCGGCCCGGTCGGCGGCATGACCTGCTCGTGCTCCTCCTCATCGGTCCACACCGCGGCCTCCACGACACCGCTGGCGTCCTTCCACTTCCCGGTGCCGCCCAGGAATGTGTAGACGCCGCCCTGGTAGCCCTCGCGGACGACCCAGTCCACGCGCCCGAAGAGCTGGTCGCCGTCCTCGTCGTTGCCCTCGATGTGACCGAACCCGCCGGTGACCGCACCTGCGCCCAGGTCGATGTCGTCCACGCCGGCGTAGCGGGTCTTCACGTGCACGACGCGGCCGTTCTCGAAGCTGTAGCGGGTGACCATCCAGGTCTCGTAGTTCACACGCCACTGCTCCAGACCGATCTGGACGGGCTTCTCCCAGTTGGCGGTTCCCGCAGCGGTCATCCGGACCTTCACAACCATCACCTCTGTCTGCTCGACGACTGTCGTGGTGGCTGATCTCACAGGCGGGGACGAGGCCGGACAATTGGCGCAAAAGCCAGTCTTCGGGTCGGGGACGCCCCGTCGGCGGGCGAGCCGGCCGGAGATCAGCGGGGCAGGAGCAGGCCCTCGGCGAGAGCGCGGGCGACTGCGGCGGACCGGGACCCGACGGCGAGCTTGGCCATGATGTGCTCGACGTGCGCGCGGGCGGTCCGGGTGGTCACCGACAGCTGCTCGGCGATCTCGCTGTTGGCGTCCCCGGTGGTCAGGCTGGTCAGCACCTCCAGCTCCCGCCGGGTCAGGCCGTGCACCGTGCCCGCGTCCCGGACGGCAAGGACCGCGAGTCCGTCGCGGCAGCGGTAGGCCTGGCAGGCGTACCAGCCGCCGTGGGGCCTGGGCCACAGGAAGGCCGCGGTGCGCCGGGGACCGGACAGCACCCGGTCGACGATGTGCTGGGCGGGCAGGGCCCGGATGGCAGGGTCCGGGCCGGGCGGGGACTGCAGCGGAACGACCTGCCCGTCGGGCTCGACGACGACCACGCTGCTGTCCGGATCGAGGGTCGTGACCAGCGCCCGGGCCGACTGGAGCGGGTCGAGGATGTTGGCAAGAGCCAGGGAGAGGCCGCCCACGACGGCGCAGGCCTCGTCCGAGGGGGCCTCCGCGCTGGCCCCGGACAGCATCAGGAAGCCGGTGTGCCGGCCGTCGGGTGTGTGCAGGACGCTGACCATGCCCTCGTAGAGCCCCTGGGCGCGGCCGTACTCGGCGATGCCGCGCAGGCTCATGGGGTCGACCGGCAGGTCACGCTCCCGCAGCGGCCAGCCGGTGCGGGGCATGCCGAAGGGCTCGATGAGCTCGGTCTGCCACGCGGGGCTGAGCAGGTAGTCCACGAAGCCGTCCTGGTAACCGCGGCTGACGATCGGCGTACGTGCGCCGGAGACGTTCGTCGAGGAGCTGGTCACGATGCCGGCGTCGAAGGGGAACACCCGTCGTAGCTGGTCGAGGACCTCGTCCATCCGGTCGGCGACCGGGGCGAAGGACGTCACGATCCCCGCCACCTTCGTGACGACCTCGACCGACCTGCTGCTGAGCGGGATGCTCTGCCACGGCGGCATGCCGGCCATGAGACCCCCTATCGGGATGTATCGGCCACCGGTACCGCCGTCGCGGCGGATGACCGCCCGCATAGTGCTCTACTCGACGCCTGAGGTGAAGGCTTTCGACCCTTTCTCCGG
>JAOPVN010000588.1 GCA_025966175.1 Modestobacter sp.
GCCACACGGGCCGTCCAGCCCAGTGCTGGACGACCCGCACTCCGTCACGAGGGGGTCGAGCCATGGGGCGCGGCCGAGCGAAGGCCAAGCAGACACGCGTGGCCCGTGAGCTCAAGTACAGCTCACCCAACACCGACCTCACGGCGCTCCAGCGGGAGCTCGCTGGTCAGCCGTCGTCCTTCCCCAGTCGGGGCCCGAAGGACGACGACGAAGAAGATCCGCCGTACGCCGGGAGCTGGTCACAGGACGACGAGGACGACGACTGGGCAGCCAGCCGTTGATCCGCTGAGCCATGGGCTCAGCTCTCGACAAACCGCCGCGACACCGCCGTTCCTCCGGGAGCGGCGGTGTCGTCGTGGTGCCCTGGCCCCCCTGCAGGGTCCCGCCGCGAGCTCGGGAGGCCCCGTTCCGGGTCCCGCGCTGAGCCTGCGAAGCGCGGGGAGAACGGGGTCCTTCAAGGGGGGCAGGGGGGTCCTTTCTCAGCGGTAGGAGCCGACGAGCCGGGCCGAGGCGTCGCCGTCGGTCGCCTCGATCGTGCCGGCGACCCAGGCAGGCACGCCGCGCCCGGTGAGCAGCGCGACCGCACGGTCGGCCTGCTCGGGTGCGACGGCGGCGATCATGCCGACGCCGCAGTTGAAGGCACGCTCGGACTCGGCCCGCGGCACGCCGTGCTCCTCCAGCAGCCGCACCACCGCGGGCAGCGCCCAGGTGCTGCGGTCCAGGACCGCCTCGAGCCCGGCGGGGACGACCCGCACGGTGTTGCCCGCGAGCCCGCCGCCGGTGATGTGGGCGTAGGCGTGCACCGTCTCCACGCCCAGCTCCTCGACCAGCGCGAGGCAGTCCCGGGCGTAGATCCGGGTCGGCTCCAGCAGCTCGTCGCCCAGCGTTCGGTCCAGCCCGGCCGGGGTGGCGGTCAGGTCCAGCCCGGCCCGGTCGATGACCCGGCGGACCAGGGAGTAGCCGTTGGAGTGCAGGCCGGAGGAGGCCATCGCCACCACGACGTCGCCGGCGCGCACCCGCTCCGGGCCGAGGACGGCGTCGGCCTCCACGACCCCGACCGCGGTGGCAGCCAGGTCGTACTCGTCAGCGCCCATCAGGTCGCCGTGCTCGGCGGTCTCGCCGCCGACCAGGGCGGCCCCGGCCTGGGTGCACCCGGCGGCGATGCCGGTGACGATCGCAGCGATCCGCTCGGGCACCACGCGGCCGCAGGCGACGTAGTCCTGCAGGAACAGCGGCTCGGCCCCGCAGGCGACCAGGTCGTCGACGACCATCGCCACCAGGTCGATGCCGACGGTGTCGTGCCGGTCCAGCACCCGGGCGAGGGCGATCTTGGTGCCGACGCCGTCGGTGGAGGACGCCAGCAGCGGCTTGCGGTACTTCGTGGTGTCCAGCGCGAAGAGCCCGGCGAAGCCGCCGAGCCCGCCCACGACCTCCGGCCGGTTGGTCTTCTCGACCGCGGCGCGCATCAGCGTGACCGCGCGCTCGCCGGCGTCGATGTCCACGCCGGAGGCGGCGTAGGTGAAGTCGCTCGACTGCGTCATGATGCTCGGCTCCGGGTTCGTTCCGCTCCTCGGTCGCTGGCGCCCCCTGCGATGCTCGCTCGCTGTCGCCTCGGGGCCGTCACGGCCGGCTCAGCGCGTCGTCGGCCCCCCCGGGCACGGTGGCGCTGCCGGCCTGCCGGCCGGTCCAGCCGGTGACGGCGGGCTGCACCTCGATCAGCGCACGGCGGCCGATCCCCTCGAGCACGTGCTTGCCCAGCACCTCGGGCTCACCGAGCGGGATCGGGTACTCCCCGGAGAAGCACGCGGTGCACAGCCGGTTGGCCGGCTGCTCGGTCGCGGCGATCATGCCCTGCTCGGAGACGTAGCCCAGCGAGTCGGCGTTGATCGAGGCACGCACGCCGTCGACGTCCAGGCCGTTGGCGATCAGCTCGGCGCGGCTGGCGAAGTCGATGCCGTAGAAGCACGGCCACTTCACCGGCGGTGAGGCGATCCGCACGTGCACCTCGAGCGCACCGGCCTCGCGCAGCATCCGGATCAGCGCCCGCTGGGTGTTGCCGCGGACGATCGAGTCGTCGACGACGATCAGCCGCTTGCCGCGGATGACGTCGCGCAGCGGGTTGAGCTTCAGCCGGATGCCGAGCTGCCGGATGGTCTGGCTGGGCTGGATGAAGGTGCGCCCCACGTAGGAGTTCTTCACCAGGCCCAGGCCGTAGGGGATGCCCGCGGCCTCGGCGTACCCGACGGCGGCCGGCGTCCCGCTCTCCGGCACCGGGATGACCAGGTCGGCGTCGACCGGGTGCTCCTTGGCCAGCCGGCGGCCGATCTCGACCCGCGCGGCGTGCACGCCGCGGCCGGAGATCGTGGTGTCCGGCCGGGCCAGGTAGACGTACTCGAAGACGCAGCCCTTGGGCTCGGGGTGGGCGAAGTGCTGGCTGCGCAGCCCGTCCTCGTCGATCGCGATCAGCTCCCCGGGCTCGACCTCGCGGACGAAGGAGGCGCCGCAGATGTCCAGCGCCGCGGTCTCGCTGGCGACGACCCAGCCGCGCTCGAGCCGGCCGAGCACCAGCGGGCGGACGCCCTGCGGGTCGCGCGCCGCGTAGAGGGTGTGCTCGTCCATGAAGGTGAAGCTGAAGGCGCCACGCAGTCGGGGCAGCACCTCCATCGCGGCGGCCTCCACCGACATGTCGGGCTTGGCCGCGATCAGCGAGGTGACCAGGTCGGAGTCGGTGGTGGCGGCGAACGCCCCGGCGACGCCCTCGTCGGCGGCCGCGCTGGCCAGCTCGGCGGTGTTGACCAGGTTGCCGTTGTGGCACAGCGCCAGCCCGGTGCCGGCACCCGTGGTGCGGAACGTCGGCTGGGCGTTCTCCCAGGTGGAGGCGCCGGTCGTGGAGTAGCGGGTGTGGCCGACGGCGATGTGGCCGCGCAGGCTGCCCAGCGTCGCCTCGTCGAAGACCTGGCTCACCAGGCCGAGGTCCTTGTAGACCACGACGGAGGAGCCGTCGGACACCGCGATGCCGGCCGCCTCCTGCCCGCGGTGCTGGAGGGCGTACAGGCCGAAATAGGTCAGCTTCGAGACCTCTTCACCCG
>JAOPVN010000597.1 GCA_025966175.1 Modestobacter sp.
CGCACCCGCCCGCGCCGCGGGCGGCCGGGACGCCGTCCGGGACGCCGTCCGGACGTGACCGGCCGGGTGCCGACACCACCGGCGGCACCCGGTCGGTGCCCAGCGAGGCCGAGCTGCCCGGGGTGCACGCCGAGAAGCCCACGCAGATCCCGGCCAAGGGCTGGATGCAGATCGTCAAGCGCGCCTGGGCGGAGAACAACGCCGACAACATGCCGATCATCGGTGCCGGCGTGGCGTTCTTCGGGTTCCTGGCCATCCTCCCGACGCTGACCGCCACCATCTCGCTCTACGGCCTGGTCGCCTCCCCGGAGACGGTCGCACGACAGATCCAGTCACTGTCGGACCAGCTGCCGCAGGACACGAGCAGCCTGATCAGCACCCAGCTGACCACCATCACCAGCCACTCGGGCGGCGCGCTGACCGTCAGCCTGATCGTCTCGATCCTGGGCGCGCTGTGGAGCGCGTCCGGCGGCGTGGGCAACCTGATCACCGCGGTGAACCTCGCCTACGACGAGGTGGAGACCCGCAGCTTCATCAAGCGCAAGGCACTGGCCCTGGGCCTGACGTTCGGCGCGATCGTGTTCGTGCTGATCACCTTCGGCCTCGTCGCCGTCGTCCCGGTCGTGCTGAACGCCCTGCCGCTGGGGATCGTCGGCACGATCCTGGCCCAGGTCATCCGCTGGGTGCTGCTGCTCGGGGTGATGGCCTTCGCGCTGTCGGTGCTCTACCGGGTGGCTCCGGACCGGGACGCGCCCAGGTTCCGCTGGGTCAGTCTCGGATCGGTCGTCGTCACCGTGATCTGGGCGGTGGTCAGCCTGCTGTTCAGCTTCTACGTCGACCACTTCGGGTCCTACGACAAGACCTACGGCGCCATCGCCGGCGTCATCGTGCTGATGCTGTGGCTGCACCTGACGGTCTACCTGGTACTGCTCGGCGCGGAGATCAACGCAGAAGCCGAGCACCAGACCGCGCACGACACCACCGAGGGCCAGCCGGAGCCGATGGGCCGGCGCGACGCGACGATGGCCGACGAGCTGCCCGACCCGCCGGTGCCCACGAAGGCGTCGAAGCAGAGCGCCTGAGGCCCCGTTCAGGGGCCCGCGACGAGCTAGCGAGTCGTGGGGGGAACGGGGTCCTTCGTGTGCGACGGGACGAACGGCGGCCGACGGACGACGACCGGCTGCGGCCGGCCCCGCACGTCGACGGCGAGCTCGTCGCCCTCACTGACCCCGGCGGCGGTGTGCAGCAGGGCGAGCGCGATCCCGGTGCGCAGCGTCGGGGAGAACGTCCCGCTGGTCACCTCGCCGACGGCCGCCCCGTCGGCGCGCAGGACGGTCATCCCCGGGCGAGGGATGCCGCGGCCGGTCGCCTGCAGCCCCCAGAGCTGCCGGGCCGGACCGACCGCCTTCTCCGCCAGCAGCGCCTCGCGACCCCAGAAGGCGTCCTTCTTCCAGCCGACGGCCCAACCCGACCTCGCCTGGTTCGGCGTGATGTCCAGGGACAGCTCATGGCCGTGCAGCGGATAGCCCATCTCGGTGCGCAGCGTGTCCCGGGCACCGAGGCCACAGGGGCGGATCTGCTCGGGGGCGCCGGCGGCGAGCAGGGCGTCCCACAGCTGACCTGCGCGCTCCGCGGCGACCAGCAGCTCGTAGCCGTGCTCGCCGGTGTAACCGGTGCGGCAGACGGTGACCTCGCCGCCGTCGCTGCCGGTGGCCTCGGCGAAGGACATGTAGTCCAGCCCGCCGGGCAGGCCGACGGCGGCCAGCACCTCCGGCGAGCGGGGCCCCTGAAGCGCCAGGACGGCGACCTGGGTGTGCCGGTCGGTGACGGCGACCCCGGCCGGCGCCTCGGCGGTGAGCCGGGCCAGCACGGCGGCGGCGTTGGCGGCGTTGGGCACCAGCAGGACGTCGTCCGGCCCGTGCAGGTAGACGATCAGGTCGTCGACCACACCGCCGGCGCGCTCCTCGCCGTCGGGGACGCAGCACAGCGTGTACTGGGCCTGGCCGGGGCCGATGCGGGACAGGTCGTTGGTCAGGCAGGAGTCGACGAACGCCGCAGCACCCGGCCCGTGCACGGTCGCCGTCCCGAGGTGGGAGACGTCGAAGAGGCCGACCCCCTCCCGTACCGCGGTGTGCTCGGCGAGCACCCCACCGCCGGCGTACTCGATCGGCATCGACCAGCCACCGAAGTCGGCGAACTTGGCGCCGGCCGCCGCATGGCGCTCGTGCAGGGGGGAGGTCAGCGGACTCACCGGGACGACGCTAGTGCGCCCCGTCGGCCTGCCTGCAGGGTCCCGCCGCGAGCCTGCGAGCGGTGGGGGGCAGGGGGGGTCCTTCTAGGATCGGAGCGTGCCGCCGACGATCTCCGCCACCGACCGCCCGCTCGAGAAGCTCTCCGCCGACGCCGTGGTCGTCGGGGTCGGCAAGGGGCCCGACGGCCTGCTCACCACACCCGGGGCTGACGCCGTCGACCGGCTGCTGGGCGGACGGCTGCTCGCCGCGCTCGCCG
>JAOPVN010000003.1 GCA_025966175.1 Modestobacter sp.
TTCCAACTCCTCGCCCGCGCCTCCATGGCGACGAACCGGAAACTGCGTGACGTCGCCGACCACCTGGTGCGGACCGGTGAGCTCCTCGGCCGTCCCGAGCGCTCCTGAGCCCGCACCCCGGCTGCACCCGGAGCAGGAGGGCAGCGCAGGCTGGGCAGGTGGCGAACGTGATCGGGCTCAGGGCACGGCAACCGGGCGTGGACGGCGACGAGGGCGGCGCGCAGGAGCAGCTGGTCGGCCCGCTGCACGCCGTCGAGGGCAGCGCCGGCCGGGCGGCCGCCGCGGACCACACCGAGGTCCAGGCGCTGTGCGGCGAGTGGGTGCAGGTGGTCCCGGTCGAGGACGTGCCGGACGACACCGGCCTGTGCCCGGTGTGCCAGCACGGGGGGTGAGCGACCCGCGGATCCGGTAGGGGCGGCTCGGTGGCCGTGTTCTCGACCACCGAGCCTGGGCGCAACCGCATGCCGACTCACGGATGCTCCCTGCTCGGCGTTCTGCCCGCCCTCGCCCGTCCCCAACCGGCGATTCAGTTCCACCCGGAGTTGTCCGGGTCCAACGAGCCGGTGAGCACGAGCTGCTCGGCGACGTCCCGGACCTTCGTGTTGGTGCGCATCGACACCGACGCCAGCGCCTGGAACGCCTGGTCGGGGGTCAGCTTGTGCCGCTCCATGAGGATGCCCTTGGCCTGGTCGATGACCGCCCGGGACTCCAGTGCGATCTGCAGGTTGCCGGCCATGTCCCGGGCGCTCTGGTACGCGTGCATGTTCGCCACCGCAACCCCTGCATAGGGCGCGAACCGCTGCGCTGCCGCCCGCGCCTCGTCGTCGAAGGCGTACGGCATCCGGGCGTAGGTGTTGAGGGCTCCCATGACCCCCTCGTGGATGGGCAGCGGCACCGACAGGGAGCTACCGCTGCCTCGCTCGGCAGCTGTCCGGCAGTAGTCGGCCCAGCGCTGCTCAGTGGCCATGTCAGGGATCTCGGTGATCTGCCCCGTGGCAGCAGCGTGCAGGCAGGGTCCGTATCCGCGGCTGTACTGGCTCTCGTCCAGGTCGAGCGCCAGCCGGCCGGTGGACACCGCGGTCGTCGCCTTGTCGTTGACCAGCAGAGAGATCGAGCTCTCCGGGTTGCCCGGCAGCACCTGCTTGGCCAGGTCGACGACGGCCTGCAGCACCGACTCCATCGACTGCTCACGCAGCGCCAAGCCGCCGAGCTGCTCGAGCGCCTCGGGGATCCCGAAGGGGAGAGAATTCTCGATGCCGGGCATAGCACTCCGGTCGGGTACACCGGGGTGGACACCTCGGCAGGAGCCCCGCGATGAGGCCACACACGCGGGCGCGCCGCTGTGTGACGCGCCGGCCGCCACAAGATCATGACGCCGTCCTCAGCGTACTCACGTGCGCGCCCCCGACGGAATCCCCGGCGCCGCCCGTGAACCTGCACTGATGTGTCGGCCGTACCTGGCTATGCTCCACCGGCCACAGCGTCACACAGCCGGCGTGCGGCACGGGGTCCTCGGCTCCCGCCCATCGATGTGCCCTGGACGAGCCGGGCCGGCGTTCCGCCGGCGCGAGCGCTGTCCGGTGCCATCTGACGCCGGAGTACGACGTGACCCGCAACACTCCTGATCCCGAGGCCGACCTCACCCAGCTCGCCTTCGACGAGCTGGGCCGGATGTCGCTCGCCGAGCACTCGCTGGAGTCGGTGCTGCAGAAGGTCACCGACCTGGCCGCCCGGGTGCTCCCGGGCGAGGCAGTCACCTCGGTGACCATCGTCGGCGACGGCCGGCCCTCGACCGTCGCTGCCAGCGGCCCGCTCGCCTTGGAGCTGGACCTGGTGCAGTACGCGCAGGATGCCGGCCCCTGCCTCGACGCCGCTCGCAGCGGGGAGTTCGTGGAGGTGCTGGACACCAGCACCGACGACCGCTGGCGGCCCTTCCCGCAGCTGGCCGCCGAGCGCGGCTGCCGGGGCATCCTGTCCTTCCCGCTGCCGCCCCAGGAGCTGATCACCGGCGGGCTCAACGTCTACGCCCGCACCTCTCAGCCCTTGGACGAGCAGACCCGGGACGTGGCAGCGCGGTTCGCGGCCTACGCCGTCGTCCCCGTGTCGAACGTGTACCTGTACGAGAGCGCGGTCGAGCGTGCCGGGCACCTGCGCGCGGCCCTGGACTCCCGGGCCGTCATCGACCAGGCCAAGGGCATCCTGATGGAGCGCTTCACGCTCTCCGCCGACCAGGCGTTCTCCGCGCTGGCACGGGTGTCCATGCAGACGAACACCAAGGTGCACGACATCGCCGAGCGGTTCGTGCGGACGGGCGAGCTGCGGCCCGAGTGACCGGCCTGCCGCCCAGGCGGCAGGATCGCGGCCATGAGCGAACCATGCCGGCGCGAGTCCGGGCTGATCACCGAGACCCGGGGGCACGTCCGCCTGCTGACCCTGGACCGCCCCGAGCGCCGCAACGCGCTGTCCTCGGCGCTGCAGGCCGACCTGGTCGAGGAGCTGCTGGCCTGCGCCGCCGACATCGACGTGCGCGCCGTCGTCCTCACCGGCACCGGCCCGGCCTTCTGCGCCGGCTTCGACCTCAAGGAGATCCGCGAGCAGGACCAGCGGGGTGAGCCCTTCCGGCCACCGATGAACCGCCCCGGCCGCAACCTCTTCGAGGTGCTGACCGAGACCTACGTGCCGGTGATCGCCGCGCTCACCGGGCACGCCGTCGCCGGTGGGTTCGAGCTGGCGCTGGCCTGCGACATCCGGATCGCCGCGCCGGGCATCAAGCTCGGCCTGCCCGAGGCGACGATCGGGATGGGCGCCAACTACGGCTCGGTGGTGCTGCCCAAGCGGATCCCCACCGGCATCGCGCTGGAGATGCTGTTCACCGGCGAGTACGTCACCAGCGAGGACGCCGCCCGCTGGGGGCTGGTCAACCGCGTCGTCCCGGCCGACGACGTGCTGCCCGAGGCCCTCGCGCTGGCCGACCGGATCTCGGCGAACGCCCCGCTGTCGGTGCGGCGGATGAAGGAGACCGCGGTCAAGGGGCTGGAGCTGCCGCTGGCGACCGCGCTGCGGCTGGACGTCGGCCCGAACCCCTATCTCAGCGAGGACCGCAAGGAGGGCATCGCCGCCTACCTGGAGAAGCGGCCGCCCCGCTGGTCCGGCCGCTGAGGAAGAGTGTTGCCCGTGACCGCACCGTCTGACTCCCCCGCCGACGCCGGCGCCCGACTCGCCCGCGAGTACCTGCAGCTGGTCGAGGAGGATCGCACCGACGAGGCCGAGGCGCTGCTGGCCGGGCTGGCCGACGCCCGCGAGCTGGTCTTCGCCGGCGCCGGGTTCACCGCGCTGGCCCGCCGCACCGGGCGCACCCTGCCCACCGCCATGCGGGCCCAGGCCAGCACCCGGCAGGTCCGGCTCGGTCAGCTGCGCGACGCCAACCGCCGGGACGTCGACGGGCTGCGCACCTGGCTGCGCGAGGCGGCCGAGGAGCTCGTCACGGTGACCCGCCTGGCCGA
>JAOPVN010000029.1 GCA_025966175.1 Modestobacter sp.
CGGGAGAACTCCGAGACCTCCTGCTGGCGGCTCTCCACCTTCTTGCCCGACGTCATCAGCTGGAGGTAGTCGATGACGATGAGCTTGAGGTCGTTGCGCTGCTTGAGCCGACGGGCCTTGGCCCGGATCTCCATCATCGTCATGTTCGGTGAGTCGTCGATGTAGAGCGGGGCGTCGGCGATCTCGCCCATCCGGCGGGCCAGTTTCGACCAGTCCTCGTCCGACAGCGTGCCGGCGCGCATGTGGTGCAGCGGCACCTTCGCCTCGGCCGACAGCAGACGCATGGTGATCTCGTGCTTGCTCATCTCCAGCGAGAAGATCGCCGCCGGCATGTGGTGCTTCACCGTCGCGGAGCGGGCGATGTCCAGCCCGAGCGTCGAGTTGTGGGTCGGGATGAAGCTGCGGCCGGCGAGGAAGAGGTGGTCCTCGGCGTCGACCTGGATGCACCGCACGGGCACGCTGTCGATCGGCCGTACGTCGGTGATGAACCGGACGCCCCGGGCGGTGAACGTCCGTGCGCCGCGCTCCTTGTGCAGGAGCTTCTTGCGCTCCAGCCGGAAGACCTCGTCGTCGGTGGTGAAGGTCAGCGTGAAGCAGGTCGAGGACGGCTCACTGCGGCCGGGCACCCGCTTGCGGCTCATCCGTACCCGGTGGCCGAGGCTCGCAATGAGCTCGCGGGTGTCCTCCGCGAGGCGTCGGTTGGTCACCGCGAACTGGACCACGCCGTTCAGCGCCACGGTGCCGCCGGTGTCGAGCAGCCCGGCCAGCAGAGCGCGGCGCTGGGCCACGGATCCCCGCAGGTAGGACACGGGGATGTGCTTGTCACCGAGCACCCGGAGCGAGCGCAGCAGGCCGGTGACGGTGCCGTGGTCGGCCCGGTACGCAGCGCACCGGGTCGGACCGGCGGACGGGCCCCCGCAGTCGGGACACGTCGCGCCACAGGTCTGCACCTGCGGCGTCCTCGGCACGAAGAGCTCGCCGCACATCGGGCCGGGGCGCGACGCGACCCCGTCCCGCGCCGGCAGACGGAGGGCGTAGCGGAGCTCCGTCGAGGTGCGCTCCACCACCAGGCCCTCGCCCTCGATGTAGGCGGCGATCTCCGGGTCCGCGCTCGTGTAGTGCGCGGTCGCGGACGTGCCGTCGCCCAGCCAGACGCCCAGCACGTACGGCGGCAGGGGCAGTGCGGCCTCGGGCAGGTCGAGCGGAGCAGCGTTGGTCACCGAGTGGTCGAGCCGGGCGTCCGCGCTCGCGCAGCGCACCGTGCGGGCGAGCTCCGCGGTCGTGCGCACGGCGGCAGTGACCCGCGGCGCCCCGCCGCGCATGCGAGCCTCCTGGGCGGCCCGGCGACTGGCCCGGGTGTCGGTCAGCCACTGGTGCTGGGCATCGGCCACGAGCACCGAGCCGTCGGAGAAGTGCACTTCGTAGCAGGGCCGGCCGGTCATCACCTCGGTCGCGGCGACGATCGTCGTCGGCCGGCCGTCGGCGCCGATGACCTGGTCGCCGACCGCGACCTCGCCCATCGTCGTCCAGCCCGTGGGCGTGGCGATCGGGGTGTCCAGCGCCAGCGCCTTGCCGACACCGGGTCGGGCGGCGATGACGATCATCTGGCCGGCCTGCAGGCCGTTGGTGAGCTCGTCGAGGTCCCGGATGCCGGTGGGGACGCCACGGCTCACGCCGCCGCGGGAGGCGATGGCGTCGAGCTCGTCCATGGTCGGCTGCAGGACGTCGGCGAGGCGGGAGTAGTCCTCGCTCATCCGCTTCTCGGTGACGTCGTAGATCTCCTGCTGGGCGCGGTCGACGATGTCGTCGACGTCGCCCTTGCCGCCGGCCGCGCCGTAGCCCAGCTGGACCACCCGGGTGCCGGCCTCGACCAGCCGGCGCAGCACCGCCTGCTCGGCGACGATCGCGGCGTAGTAGCCGGCGTTGGCCGCGGTCGGGGTGGAGGCGATCAGCGTGTGCAGGTAGACCGCGCCGCCCATCTTCGACAGCTGGTCGGTGCGGTTGAGCTCGGCGGCGACGGTGATGGCGTCGGCGGGCTCCCCGCGCCCGTACAGGTCGAGGACGACGTCGAAGACGATCTGGTGCGCCGGCCGGTAGAAGTCCGGGCCGTGCAGCACCTCCACCACGTCGGCGATCGCGTCCTTGCTCATCAGCATGCCGCCCAGCACCGACTGCTCGGCAGCGACGTCCTGAGGGGGCTGGCGGTCGTACTCCGGAGCCGCGGCCCTCGGCCTGCTGATGTCGTCGACGACCGCCACGCTTGATTCCCCCTGTTCCCCGGCCCCAGCGGGACCGGATGGTGCTGACCGCTGAGCGGCTGACGCCGCTGGTCATTGCTACCGCCGGGCACTGACGATTTCGCGCCCGGCGGTAGCTGAGGAGGACGGTAGGAACCCGGACGGGGCCGCGTCCAACACCGTTGTGCACGGGGTTCTGCACAACTTGTTGACAAGTCGGTGGATGAACCAGGCCGCCGTGTGGAGACCGCGGGGGACCCGTGCTCTTCGCCCGCCGGCAACCCGCCCCTCACCTGCACGGCGTCCGCACCCAGGCTGTGGACGGGAGAAATACGGCGACTCGCCGGGTGATCTGCAGCACCGGCGTGTCGCGACTCACCTCGCCTGTCCCACCAGTCCCGGGAACGCCACGAGGGGCGCCGGACCGGAGTCCGACGCCCCTCGTGGGCGGTGCTGTCAGGCCCCGCTGCAGGGGCCCACCGCGAGCTCGCGAGCGGTGGGGGGCAGCGGGGTCCTTCCTCAGCCGGCGACGACGTCCAGGGTGATCGGGACGACGACCTCCGGGTGGACCCGCACCGTGACGGTGTGGCTGCCCACGCTCTTGATGCTGCTGGGCAGCTCGATCCGGCGACGGTCGAGCTCCGGGCCACCGGCGGCGGTGACCGCGGCGGCGACGTCGGCGGTGGTGATCCGCCCGAACAGGCGGCCACCCTCACCCGAGCGGGCGGGCAGCGTGACGGTCAGGTTGGCGAGCCGACCGGCGACCGACTGCGCCTCCTCGAGGGAGCGGACGTCCCGGGCAGCACGCGCCCGGCGCAGGCTCTCGACCTGCTTCTCGGCACCCCGGGTGGACAGGATGGCCAGCCCGCGGGGCAGGAGGTAGTTGCGGGCGTACCCGCCCTTCACCTCGACGGTGTCCCCGGAGGAACCGAGACCGGTGACCTCCTGGGTCAGGATCAGCTTCGTGGTGCTCATGATCAGCGCGCCGTGGAGGTGTAGGGCAGCAGCGCCATCTCGCGGCTGTTCTTCACGGCCACGGCGACGTCACGCTGGTGCTGGCTGCAGTTGCCGCTGACTCGGCGGGCACGGATCTTGCCGCGGTCGGAGATGAACTTCCGCAGCAGGGTCGTGTCCTTGTAGTCAACGTAGGTCGCCTTGTCCTTGCAGAACTGGCAGACCTTCTTCTTGGGCTTGCGAACAGGGGGCTTGGGCACTGGGTTCTCCAGAGATCAGTACAAGGGTGTCGGCCCCTTCCAGGGCACCGCCACGAGCCTGCGAGTGGTGGGGAGGACGGGGTCATTCTTCAGAAGGGCGGTTCGTCGGAGGACGCCGGCGGGGTCGACCAGGGGTCGCTCGCACCGCCGCCGGAGAAGCCGCCACCGCCGCTGTTACCGCCGCCACCGCCACCGAACCCACCGCCGCCGCCACCCTCGCTGCGCGCAGCGCGGGTGACCTTGGCCGTGGCGTACCGGAGCGACGGGCCGATCTCATCGACCTCGAGCTCGATGACGGTGCGCTTCTCGCCTTCCTTCGTGTCGAAGGAACGCTGCTTGAGCCGACCGGACACGATGACCCGCGAACCGCGGGTGAGCGACTCAGCGACGTTCTCCGCCGCCTGCCGCCAGACGTTGCACCTCAGGAACAGCGCCTCGCCGTCCTTCCACTCCTGCGACTGACGGTCGAAGGTGCGGGGCGTCGAGGCGACGGTGA
>JAOPVN010000042.1 GCA_025966175.1 Modestobacter sp.
ACCGAGGAGATCATCGCCGGGGTCGAGCGCGGCATCTACGTCGTCGGCGACAACAGCTGGTCGATCGACATGCAGCGCTACAACTTCCAGTTCACCGGCCAGCGGTTCTACAAGATCGAGGGCGGCCGGCTCGCCGGGCAGCTGCGCGACGTGGCCTACCAGGCGACCACGACGGACTTCTGGGGCTCGATGGCGGCGGTCGGCGGCCCGCAGACCTACGTGCTCGGCGGCGCCATCAACTGCGGCAAGGCCCAGCCCGGCCAGGTCGCCCCGGTGAGCCACGGCTGCCCGAGCGCGCTGTTCGAGAACACGACCATCCTCAACACCAAGCAGGAGGGTGGGCGATGACCCAGCTCAAGCCCCAGGAGCTCGTCGAGCAGGCCCTCGCCGCCTCGACGGCCGACGGACAGGTCACCTACGTCACCGAGAGCTCCGAGGCCAACCTCCGCTGGGCCAACAACAGCCTGACCACCAACGGCGCCATGCGCTCCCGGCAGGTCGTGGTCATCTCCTTCGTCGACGGCGGCGCGGGCATGGCCGCCGGCACGGTCGCCCGCACCGGCACCCCGGACATCGCCGAGCTGGTGGCCGCCAGCGAGCAGGCCGCCCGCGACGCCGGGCCGGCCGAGGACGCGATGCCGCTGATCAGCGAGGCGCCGGAGGGCTCCGGGAACTGGGACGCCGAGGCCGCGGAGACCTCGATCAACGTCTTCGCCGAGTTCGCGCCGGCGCTGGGCGAGGCGTTCGGCGCCGCCCGTGGCCGCGACGAGCTGCTCTTCGGGTTCGCCGAGCACCAGCTGGCCACCACCTACTTCGGCAGCTCCACCGGGCTGCGGCTGCGGCATGACCAGCCCACCGGGCGGGTGGAGCTCAACGGCAAGAGCGCCGACTTCGGGCGCTCGGTGTGGGCCGGGGTCGGCACCCGCGACTTCACCGACGTCTCGGTGGCCGACCTCGCCGCCGAGGTGCAGCAGAAGATGGCCTGGTCGCAGCGGCGCATCGACCTGCCGGCGGGGCGCTACGAGACGCTGCTGCCGCCGTCCACGGTCAGCGACCTGATGATCGTCGCCTACTGGGCGATGGAGGCCCGGGACGCCGACGAGGGGCGCAGCGTCTACGCCAAGCCCGGCGGTGGGAACCGGATCGGTGAGCGGCTGGCGCAGCTCCCGCTGACCCTGCGCAGCGACCCGCACGCCCCCGGGCTGGAGACCGCGCCGTTCCAGATGGTGGGCGGATCGTCGGGCAGTGCGTCGGTGTTCGACAACGGTATGCCGGCGCCGCCGGTCGACTGGATCCGCGGCGGCGTGCTGACCAACCTGATCCGGCCGCGGGCCTGGGCGCTGAAGACGACCGCCCCGGCGACCGTCGCCCTCGACAACCTGATCCTCGAGGACCCGGACGCCACCGCCTCGCCGGCGGAGATGATCGCCCGCACCGAGCGCGGCCTGCTGCTGACGACGCTCTGGTACATCCGGGAGGTCGACCCGCAGACGCTGCTGGTCACCGGGCTCACCCGCGACGGGGTCTTCCTCGTGGAGAACGGCGAGGTCACCGCGGCAGTGAACAACTTCCGGTTCAACGAGTCGCCGGTCGACCTGCTGGGCCGCAGCACCGAGGCCAGCCGCACCGAGCGGACGCTGCCGCGCGAGTGGAACGACTGGTTCACCCGGGCGGCCATGCCGATGCTGCGGGTGCCGGACTTCAACATGAGCTCGGTGTCGCCCGCGAGCTGACGCCGCCGGGAGCATCGACCGAGGTCTGCGAGGGAGGAGCGGACCGGTGGCGGAAGCCGCGCATGGGTCCCGCCAGCTGAGCGGGCGCGCGCTCAGCGCTGGTCGCGGCCGGTCTGCCCCGGGTCCGGCGTCGAGGTGGCGATCGCCGGGTCGACCGGGTCGCCGGTGGGTTCCGGCCCGACCTCGCTCGGGTCCGGCGTCCGGAACGGGGTGTCGCGCTGCGTGGCGGGAGGGGAGTCGTCCGGTTCCTGCGGTGAGCTCATGGGGTGCGCACTACCCGCAGGGACCGCGCTCAGCCGTCGACCACGCCGGTGTCCTACTCTTTCCCCGGGCCGTGACTGGCGCATCGCAGGTGGATTCGACCACCGGGGAGCGGCCCCGTCGACCCGACGTCTGCCGCGCGCCTGGGCTCCCGTCGGAACCGAGGAGCACCCCCGTGACCAGCACCGTTTCCCGTGAGTCCGCCGCGTTCGCCAACGCGCTCGACGTCATCGCCCAGGTCGAACCCCGGGTGGCCGCCGCCATCGGGCAGGAGCTCACCGACCAGCGGGAGAGCCTCAAGCTCATCGCCAGCGAGAACTACGCCTCGCCGGCCGTGCTGCTGGCGATGGGGAACTGGTTCAGCGACAAGTACGCCGAGGGCACGCCGGGACGGCGGTTCTACGCCGCCTGCCAGAACGTCGACACCGTCGAGCGGCTGGCCGCCGAGCACGCCCGCGAGCTGTTCGGCGCCGACCACGCCTACGTGCAGCCGCACTCGGGCATCGACGCCAACCTCGTCGCCTTCTGGTCGATCCTCGCCCACCGGGGCGAGAGCCCGGCGCTGGAGAAGGCCGGCGTGAAGAACGTCGACGCGCTCACCGAGGCCGACTGGGGCCAACTCCGTCGCGCCCTCGGCGACCAGCGGATGCTCGGCATGTCGCTGGACGCCGGCGGTCACCTGACCCACGGCTTCCGGCCGAACATCTCCGGCAAGATGTTCGAGCAGTCCAGCTACGGCACCGACCCGCAGACCGGGCTGATCGACTACGCCGCGCTGCGCCAGCGGGCCCGGGACTTCCGCCCGCTGATCATCGTGGCCGGCTACTCCGCCTACCCCCGGCTGGTCGACTTCGCCGCGATGCGGGAGATCGCCGACGAGGTGGGCGCGACGCTCATGGTGGACATGGCGCACTTCGCCGGCCTGGTCGCGGGCAGGGTGCTGACCGGCGACTTCGACCCGGTGCCGCACGCCCAGGTGGTCACCACCACCACGCACAAGTCACTGCGCGGCCCGCGCGGCGGGATGGTGCTGTGCACGTCAGAGTTCGCGCCGTCGGTCGACCGCGGCTGCCCGATGGTGCTCGGCGGCCCGCTGCCGCACGTGATGGCCGCCAAGGCGGTCGCGCTGGCCGAGGCCCGCCGTCCGGAGTTCGCCACCTACGCGCAGCAGATCGTCGCCAACTCCCGGGCACTGGCCGAGGGGTTGCTCCGGCGAGGCGTCCGGCTGGTCACCGGCGGCACCGACAACCACCTGGTGCTGGTCGACGTCGGCGGCTCGGGGCTGACCGGCCGCCAGGCCGAGGCCGCACTGCTGGACGCCGGCCTGGTCACCAACCGGAACTCGGTGCCCGCCGACCCGAACGGGCCCTGGTACACCAGCGGTATCCGGCTGGGCACGCCTGCGCTGACCACCCGAGGCTTCGTGGAGGACGAGCTCGCCCAGGTCGGCGACCTGATCGCCGATGTGCTGGCGGCGACGACGGCCGAGGGCGAGTCGAAGGTCAAGTACCGGCTGGACCCGCAGGTCGCCGACCGGGTCCGCGCCCGGGCCGCCGAGCTCCTCGACGCGCACCCGCTGTACCCCGAGATCTCCCTGGACCTCACCGGGCGCGCCTGACCTCTGCGGGGCAGGCCGGACACCGGCGGGGACCGGCGACAGGGACGACGGACCGCGCGGCTCAGGCGCCGGTCGCCTCGGCCCGCTCGCCCTCGGCGGGCTGGTCGGCGGCGGTCGGTGCGGGGGAGGCCAGCGCCCGGTTGCGCCGGGCGATGACGGCTGCGGAGGTGGCACCCAGCACGGTCAGTGCGACCGTGCTCATCCACGGCCGGTTGAACCGGTCGCCCAGCAGGTGGTCCAGCGAGAACCGGCCGGGCCCGCTGATGGCGACGGCGGTGCCGGCCAGAGCCAGGATGCCGGTGTACTCGAAGCCGCCCTCGGTGGCGAAGAACCCGGCCGGGCGGTGCACGGCCCCGGCCGCCGCCATGGTCGACGCTGCGGCCGCACCGGCCAGCGGCGTGGCGAGCCCGAGGGTCAGCGCGACACCGCCCGCGGTCTCGCCCAGGCCGGCGAGCACGGCGCTGGCCTTCGGTGGGAGGAAGCCCATGGCCTGCATCCCCTGAGTGGTGCCTTCGAGGCCGCCCCCGCCGAACCAGCCGAAGAGCTTCTGGGTGCCGTGCGCGGCGAGGGTCCCGCCCACGCCGAGCCGGAAGAGCAGCAGTGCGATGTCCTGACGCGTGCTGGTGTTCACGAGAGATCGCCTCCTCGTGGTCGGCGCCCCCGAGCGGCCGACCGACCCCCGGTCGACGGCCGTGGTCTCGGCCTTCCGGCGGCTATCCCCAGGAGTGTCCTCGTGGTGCGGAGTCCGGCACGCAGCGGTAACCCCAGGCGTGCCACGTGCGGTCTTCGTAACGACATCTCGTTCCGAGCGTCACCACGAGGACACGCTGAGGTACGAGCGTTCTGGTCATGACGACGAGCGCTCCGGGACCGGTGCACGACGCGCACCGGCACCTCGGCGTGCTGCCCGCGCACCCCTTCTACGGTGGCCCGCCGGTCAACCCCGACACCACTGCCCGGGCCACGATCGACGAGCTCATCGCCGACCTGGACCGGGAGGGCACCGAACGCGCGCTGGTCATCCCCAACTACGGCGTCCCGGACCCGACGGCGTCCTTCGCCCTCAACGAGCTGGTGGTCGAGGCGGCCCAGCGGGACGACCGGATCCGCGCGGGGCTGTGGTGCAGCCCCCGCCCGCAGGACGCCGTGCAGACCGACAAGGCCCTGACCCTCGCCGGTGAGGACGGCGTCGCGGCGCTGAAGCTCTCCTTCCTGCTCGGCGGCGGGGTCGACGACCCGGAGTGCCTGCCCCAGCTGGACGCGGTCTTCGCCGCGGCCCGGGAGCACGACCTCGTCGTCCACGTGCACACCAGCCCCGGCGCGGCCAGCGATATCGACCAGGTCGGCACGCTCGTCGACCGCTACGCCGACGACGTCGCCGTCCACCTGGTGCACATGGGCGGCGGGATGAGCGGCCACATCAAGCTCATCGGCCAGCGCTTCTTCGAGTGGGTCGCCGCCGGCAAGCGGGTCTACACCGACACGAGCTGGGCGATCGGCTTCGCCCCGCGCTGGTTCGCCACCGAGATCGAGCGGCACGGCATCGGCCACGACCGCGTGCTCTTCGCCTCCGACCAGCCCTGGGGCGACTTCGCCGGCGAGCACGCCCGGCTACTGGCCGCCACCGGCGGCGGAGAGCTCACCGACCTGGTCTTCCGCCGCAACTTCGAGGCGCTGCACGGCCTCGACTGAACAGCCCCATCACCGACGACAGGAGAACAACCGTGACCCAGACCCTGCCCACCACCACCGGCACCCCGCTGATCAGCGACGCGGACCTCAAGGCCGCCCAGGACACCAGCAAGTCCGAGATCCAGCACCCCTCGCTCGCCAAGGGCAGCAACCTCTACGGCTCGACCAAGATCTTCCCGGACTACCAGGCCGGCGAGGGCGAGAGCTACTTCACCCTGGTGCACGGCATCGCGCACGAGTCGTCCGTCGCCTTCGTCGCGTGCCTGCAGGCGCTCCGCGCACTGCGCAAGGGCTACGAGTCCGTCCTGTACTTCTACGGCCCCGGCGCGATGAACGCGATGGCCACCCGAGGCTTCCCGACCACCGGAGACTCGGCCTTCCCCGGCGAGCAGAACATCAACGCCCAGATCGAGAAGTTCATCGAGGAGGGCGGGACGGTCTACGTCTGCCGCTTCGGGCTGAGCCTGCACGGCCTGCGCGAGGAGGACCTCATCGCCGGCACCATCCCGTGTCACCCGCTGGACGTGCAGGACGCGCTGATCCACTACGCCCGCAAGGGCGCGATCATCAACTCGACCTACAACCTGTGAGCCGACAGGTGAGTGAGCATCGCAG
>JAOPVN010000051.1 GCA_025966175.1 Modestobacter sp.
AGGCCGGCGTGCTCCGGTTCGACGCCACCGTTCAGGAGCGCTACGCGGCGCTGTTCATCCGGCTCGGCTGGCGGGCGACCGGTCCGGCCCAGGTCGCCGGGCGGCCGCACGCCAGCATGACCTGGCCGATCGGCCGGCTCGCCGCGCTGGTCGCGGCCACCAAGTCCCCGCTCGGCGGGCTGCTCGGCGGCTTCTCCCTGGGAGGCGCGGGCTGGGTCGGCGATGACGGCGCCCCGGTGCCCGGCACCGACGTCATCGCCGCCTGCGACGCGATCCTGCCCTCGATGGTCGAGCGCGACCCGGAGTGGGCCGGCTGGTGCGGCGTACTGGTCAACGTCAACGACCTGTCCGCGATGGGCGCCGCCCCGCTCGGGCTGCTCGACGCGGTCGGCGCCCGGGACGCCTCCTTCGCGGCCCGGGTGCTCTCCGGGCTGCGCGAGGGCAGCCGCGCCTGGGGGGTGCCGGTGCTCGGCGGGCACACCCAGCTCGGCGTCCCCGCGGCGCTCAGCGTCACCGCGCTGGGGCAGACCGCACGGCCCGTCCCGGCCGGCGGCGGTCATCCCGGACAGGAGGTCCGGCTCACCGCCGACCTCGGGGGGAGCTGGCGGCGCGGCCACACCGGCCGGCAGTGGGACTCCACCAGCACCAGGACGACGGCCGAGCTGCAGCTCATGGGCTCGGTCGTCGCCCGCACCGCCCCGAGCGCCGCCAAGGACGTGAGCATGGCCGGGCTGGTCGGCACCCTCGGGATGCTCGCCGAGGCCAGTGGCTGCGGCGCCGTGCTCGACGTCGCCGCCGTCCCCCGGCCGGCCGCAGCCAGCGTCGGCGACTGGTTCAGCTGCTTCCCCGGCACCGCCTTCCTCACCACCGACGCCCCCGGTCGCGCCGTCGCCCCCGCCGGGCCGGCCACCACCGGGGTCTGCGGCGAGCTCGTCCCCGGGTCCGGCGTGCAGCTGCGCTGGCCCGATGGCTCGCTCACCCCCGCCGTCCCCGGGCCGGTCACCGGCCTGGGTCCCGCCTCGAGCCACCCCTCTGGAGTCACCCCGTGACCATCTCCGTCGCCGCCGTCGCGGCTCCCTTCGGCCGCGATCTCGAGGCCGGCTTCGCCCTCATCACCGACCTCGTCCAGCGGGCCCGCGCCCGCGGGGTGCGGCTGCTCGCCCTCCCGGAGGCCGCGCTCGGCGGGTACCTCGCCGACCTCGGGGAGGCCGGTGTGCAGGCGGTCCTCCCGCAGGACGCACTGCCGCCCGCCCTGGACGTCGACGGCCCCGAGGTCGCCCGGCTGGCGGCGATCGCCGGCGACATGGTGGTCACCGCGGGGCTCTGCGAGTCCGATGGCACGTCGCGGTTCAACACCGCGGTCGCGGTCAGCGGGGACGGCGTCCTGGGCGTGCACCGCAAGGTCCACCAGCCGCTGGGGGAGAACAACTCCTACGCCGCAGGGGACGGATTCCGCGCGTTCGACTCACCGATCGGCCGGATGGGCATGATGATCTGTTACGACAAGGCCTTTCCCGAGTCCGCGCGCACGCTGGCGATGGACGGCGCCGAGGTCATCTGCTGCCTGTCGGCCTGGCCCGCGGCCCGCACCCAGAGCTCGCCGGACCTCGCCGAGGACCGCTGGACCCGCCGGTTCGACCTCTTCGACCAGGCCCGCGCGCTGGAGAACCAGGTGGTGTGGCTGTCGGCCAACCAGAGCGGCACCTTCGGCCGGCTGCGCTTCGTGTGCAGCGCCAAGGTCGTCGGCCCGGGCGGCGAGGTGCTCGCCACCACCGGGGTCGAGCCGGGCATGGCGGTCGCGGACGTCGACGTCCGGGAGCTGCTGGACGGCGCCCGCCGGTCGATGGCGCACCTGCGCGACCGCCGTCCGGACTCCTACGGCGTCCTCGCGGGGGTGTGACCGTGACCCTCGTCCAGGAGTCCACCCCGCGCACCGGAGGACTGCCGGCCCGCGTCCCCGTCGCGGTCGTCGGCGGCGGCCAGGCCGGGCTGTCGATCTCCTGGCACCTGGTGCAGCGCGGGATCGAGCACGTCGTCCTCGAGCGGGACACCATCGCGCACGAGTGGGCCGATGCCCGCTGGGACACCTTCTGCCTGGTCACGCCGAACTGGCAGTGCCAGCTGCCCGGCTGGCCCTACCGGGGCGAGGATCCCGAGGGCTTCATGCTCCGCGACGAGATCGTCGAGTACGTGCGCGGCTACGCCGCCTCCTTCGCACCGCCGGTGCACGAGGGGGTGGCGGTGACGGGCCTGGCCCCGGCCGCGGACGGCGGGTACCTGCTCAGGACCAGCGCGGGGGAGGTCGCCGCCGAGCAGGTCGTGCTCGCCGTCGGGGGCTACCACCTGCCCGTCGTCCCGCCGTACGCCGCGGCGCTGCCCGGCGACGTCGTCCAGCTGCACTCCCAGCAGTACCGCACGCCCGGGCAACTGCCCGAGGGGGACGTGCTGGTCGTGGGCACCGGCCAGTCCGGCGCGCAGATCGCCGAGGACCTGCACCGGGCCGGCCGGCGGGTGCAGCTGGCCGTCGGCAGCGCCCCGCGGATCGCCCGTCGTTACCGCGGCCGTGACGTCGTCGCCTGGCTGCACGACATGGGCCACTACGACATGCCCGTCGAGCAGCACCGGGACGGCGAGACCGCCCGGATGGGCACCAACCACTACGTCACCGGCCGGGACGGCGGGCGCGACATCGACCTGCGGCAGTTCGCCCTGGAGGGCATGCGGCTCTACGGCCCGCTGACCGGGGTACGCGACGCTCAGTTCACCTTCGCCCCTGAGCTGAGCGCGAACCTCGACCGCGCGGATCAGGTCAACGACAACGCCAAGGACCTCGTCGACGCCCACATCGAACGGACCGGCGTGGACGCCCCGGTCGAGCCCCGGTACACGCCGGTGTGGGCGCCGAAGTCCGAGCCGACGTCGCTGGACATCGACCGCATCGCCGCCGTGGTCT
>JAOPVN010000095.1 GCA_025966175.1 Modestobacter sp.
GAGATGCCGGCCGTACCAGTCGTGCAGCTCGGTCGCGGGGTCGTCGACGAGGGAGACGGCGACGTGCGTCTGGCCGTCGAGGTCGACGTGCACCGCACTGACCCGGGCCTCGAGTCCGGCCACGAACATGTCCTGGGCGTCCGCGCGTCGCGACGGGTGCAACCGGACCAGGCTGCCGCGGGCCACCCGCCGGCCGGCGACCAGCACCGCGTCGGTCTCCGGGGACACCGGGGCCGCCGCCTCGGCGGCCCACCACTCGTCGCCGCTCGGTGCCGGACCGGCGTGCGGCCCGCGCAGCACGCCGTGCAGCCGCTGCAGCTCCCCCGGGGTCATCGTGTCGCAGCGGTCGATGATCGCCGCGGCGTGCGCGTCGGTGGCCCGCGCCTGCGCCTTCTCCTCGTCGGTGAGGGTCATGACCCGCAGGGTGAGGATCTCGTCGATCTCGGTGGAGTCGAACATCGCCCCGGTGCTCTCCGGGGCGACCGCGGGGTGGTCGTACAGGATGATCGGGGCAGCCAGCACGACGTCGGACTCCTGCCCGTCGGGGCCGCCGTCGCCGGCGAGCACCGGCCAGCAGCGGCGCTGCCGGCAGCGCGCGGCCGCCTCCCGGGCCACCTCGGGCGGGTCGATCACCGAGACGAACCGGGCCCGGACAGTGCTGAGCAGCAGATGCACCCCGATCAGCGACGACCGGAGGGCGGTGTCCCGGTCCGGCATCTCCGCGCCGGTGTTGACCACCGACGACGTCAGCCGCACCAGCGGGCCGTCATCCTCGGCCTGCAGCGACACGGCCGCGTGCAGCGGCTCGCGGCGGCGCACCAGGCGGCCACCCCGGACGGGCTCGACCCACTCCCCACCGGCCACCTGCACCGCCTGCTCGACCCCGCGGCGCAGTGCGGTGAGCGGGAACGTCCCCAGCTCCCGCTCGACCTCGACGGCCTCGTCCCAGCTGGTCCACACGGCGTCCCCGGCGCGCAGCTCCTCGACGGTGGCGAAGCCGCCGGGCTCCGCGCGCTGGGCCAGCCGCCGCTGCAGCTGGAGGAACCGCAGGTGCACGGTGACGGTCGCGTCCGAGTCCGGCCGGAGGAGGCACTGGACGGCGAGGCCGGAGTCCTCCCCGATGCCGGCCGCGGCGGCCCCGGGAGGGCTCAGGACGCCGAACTGCCAGCGCACCTGGTTCTTCGCGGCCGTCGACCGGTAGGGGTAGAGCAGATAGCCCTCGTAGAGGACGGCGTCGGCGGCGAGCCGGGCGAGGTCGAGGCTCATGACCGCTCCCCCGCCGCGTCCGAGACCTCCGCGAGCAGCGCCGTGACGGCGGCGTCCCAGCTGGTGAGGCCGCGGACGTGCCGGTAGTGGGCGAGGGCGTCGACGGTGTCCCGCTCCATCCGCACCCACTCGGTGCCCGGGAAGGTCGTCTCCATCAGGTCGCGCCAGACGGCCACCGGCATCCGGAAGGCGGCCTCGGAGTCCCACGGCACCTGGGCGACCGAGAAGCCGGTCGTCCCGCGGGTGAACACCGTCCCGCTGAACAGGAACAGCAGCGGGACGTCTCCGTCCCGGAGGGCGTGCAGGTACGTGGTGCCCGCGACCTCGAAGTCGTAGGTGCACGGCAGCGGGAGCGTGATCTCGGTCGACCCGGTGAAGCCCTGCGCGACGGTCGAGGCGTGCAGCCAGAGGAACGGCTTGAGGGTCTGGGCGAACCGGGTGCGGTCGCCGAACAGGTCCAGCAGCGCCTGCTCCTCGGTGTCGTCGTAGCGGCGCCGCTGCGGCTGGATGCGCACCTGGGCGCGCAGGGCGAGCGCGTGCACGCGCTCGCCGGTCGTCTCCTCGACCCGCACGCGGGCCAGCAGGGTGGGCGCCACGGCGTAGGGCTCGGGCGCGATGTCGACGACGGTGAACGTCAGCTCGGCCATCAGTGCACCGCCCCGCTGCTCGCGGGCGTGCTGCGCCGGGCGAGGTCGGCGAAGAACGCCTCGAGCAGTGCCCGTGCCTCCTGGCCGCCGTCGAATCCGCGCCACCCCGTCCGCAGTGCCCCGACCAGCTCGTAGCAGCGGTCGATGGGCAGCAGGTAGGACGCCGCCTCGGCGTGCGCGCGGTCCGGGAGGCGGACCAGCAGCGCCTCGACGTCCGGCACCAGCTGCCCCAGCGCCGGGTTGGCCGCCACGATCCGCTCCCAGGCGCCCAGCGGCAGCTCCGACTCCGTCGCCCCGGCGGGTCCGGGATAGAACGCCACGGTGCGGCCCAGCACCGAGTTGACGAAGAAGAAGACCAGCCCGACCGGGATCTCCAGCTCGTCCCACCGGCCGGCGTTCAGCTCGAACTCCGGGAACGACAGGTACCGGTCGGGGACGGCGCGGTACCGCAGCTCGACCCCCGAGGCGGGAAAGAGGAGATAGCAGGGCCGGCAGGTGCACAGCAGCCCCCGGCCGACGACGTCCACCACGTGCTGGTGCTGCTCGCCGATCTCCTCGGCACACATCTCGCAGCGCTCCTCGGCCGGCGGGGCCGGCCGCGTCGCACTGACCCGGGCCAGGACGGCGAGCGGGTCGTCCCCGGGCCGGCGGGCGCTCATGCGCCGACCGTTCCGGGCACGGCCACCGACGCGACACCGTCGGAGACGAGCAGCGGCAACGGCTCGAGGTGCTGCTCCGTGCCGTCCAGCCCGCGCCCGGCGCGCCGGACGTCGAAGTGCGCGCGGCAGCCGCGGCAGCGCAGCACCGCATCGCCCACCCCGCCGCCCAGCCGCCGTTCCACGGCGCCGTCGGCCAGGCTCGCGCCGCAGCCCGGACAGTGGTCGCGGTAGGCGTAGAGCTCGCTGCCGATCCGCACCGCCACCACCGGCAGCCCGGCGACGGAGTACGCGGCGACCTGCCCGGCCGCCAGGGCCCCGAGGCCCTCGACCACCGACCAGCCGCCGTCCCCCGCGTCCCGGGCGGTCTCCAGCCGCGACCGGAGCGCCGACACCGGGATCACCGACGAGGTCGCGCCCGCGGACGGCGCCGCCTCGACGTCGATGCCGGTCACCTCGGGCGCGGCGGCCTGGATCGCCGTCTCGACCGCAAGGGTCAGGGTGACCGAGGAGGACGCGCACCCGTCGCAGCTGCCGAGCATCCGGAGCCGCACCGCGCCGGCGTCGGTCAGCCCGAGGAACTCGACGTCCCCGCCGTGCGAGCCCAGGTACGGCCGGACGCTGTCCAGCGCCTGCGCGACCCGGGTCTCCACGGAGTGCGGGTGCAGGCCGTGCACGGTGAGCAGGCTGGCGACGAGGTCGTCGGCGGCGAGCCGGTCCAGCAGGACGTCGTCCAGCCGGCCGGCGTCGTGGGCGATCTCCAGCAGCCGCTCCAGCCCGGCGCCGTACAGGTCGACCACCAGCCGGACCAGCTCCTCGGCCCGTTCCCGGGCCACCCGCCCGCCGGTGGACGCCGCCTCCAGCAGCACCTCGATGCGCTCCCCCGTGGCCCGCAGGTCGGGGGCGGCGTCCGGCTCGGCCGCGGTCACGACCGTCACTCGCCCGTGACCGACTGGGTGGGCGAGTGGGTCACCTCCAGCTGCTTTCCGTCCCCGAGGTACATGTGCACCCCGCAGGGCAGACAGGGGTCGAAGCTGCGCACCGTGCGCATGATGTCGATCCCCTTGAAGTGCTCCCGGTCGTTCTCCTCGAAGATCGGCTGCCCCTGGACGGCGTCCTCGTAGGGCCCCGGCGTCCCGAAGCTGTCCCGCGGGCTGGCGTTCCACGGCGTCGGCGGGTACGGGTGGTAGTTGGCGATCTTCCCGTCCCGGATGACCAGGTGATGGCTGAGCACGCCCCGGACGGCCTCGGTGAACCCGCAGCCGATGCCCTCGGTGGGCACCTCGAAGGACTCCCAGGTCTTGGTGTGGCCGGCCCGGATCTCCACCAGCGCCTTCTCCGCGAAGTGCAGCGCGCAGGCGGCGGCGTAGGCCTGGAAGTAGGTGCGCGCCCGGTTCCGCTCGAGGGTGTTGCTCCAGCGCGGGACCTTCCACTCGAAACTGACCGGGCCCTTGAGCGCGGTCTTCGGCAGGTTGATCTGCACGCTGTTGCCGGTGGCCTTGACGTAGCCGATGTCCACGAGGTTGGCCAGGGCGGTGACCCACAGCCGGGCCAGTGGGCCGCCGCCGGTGTCCAGCGCGAGGTAGTCCTGGCCGTCGTACCAGCGCGGCGACATCACCCAGCTGTACTTGTCGTCCAGGTCCCGCTTCTGCGGCTGGGGGTTGGTGTGCTGGTTCCAGGGGTGCCGCCGGTCCACCGGGTTGCCCAGCGGGTCGTGCGTCACGAAGGTCTCCTGCCCCTCCCAGTCCTCGTAGTAGGAGCTGCCGAGCAGGATCCGGATCCCCAGGTTGATCTTCACCAGGTCGGTGGTGACGAGCTTTCCGTCGACGACGACGCCGGGGGTCACGTACATCGCCCGGCCCC
>JAOPVN010000099.1 GCA_025966175.1 Modestobacter sp.
GGACGAGGCGCCGATGGACGACCCACCGGAGAGGCCGCCACCGCCCAGCCGTGCGGCGGCGCTGCCCGACGGCGAGCCGGCCAGGCCGAGGGTGCGCGGCTCGGCGCGGCGCCGGCCCAGGGAGACCTCGGGCTCGGGAGCCCGCTCCACGGCGTGGTCGTCCGCACGGTCCCCGGCCGGGTAGTCGGCGCCGTACCCCGCGGCCGGGTAGCCGGTGTCGTACCCGTACCGCTCGCCGGCGCCGGGAGCGGCGGGGTCGTCGTAGTCGGCCGCGGCGTAGCGGTCGTAACCCCGGTCGTAGCCGCGGTCCTCGGGATCGAAGCCGCTCTGGCGCGCGGCGTACCGGTCATATCCACCACGGGCGTCGTCGTCCTCGACGAGGCCTAGGTAGACCCCCATCCTTCGCATGGCTCCGGCCATCGGACGTCTCCCTCTGGTCTCGTCGGCGCTGGCGACTGCGCGCGGCAACTCGGCTGGTCTGTGGTGCGGAAGGGACTGGTGTGACTCGTCAGGGCGCACGGGTGTCGCCCTCTGCAGGCGAGGCTAAGGGGCGGGCGCCGAACAACGCGGTACCGACACGCACCACAGTGGCCCCAGCTGTCACAGCCGCCTCCAGGTCGCCGCTCATGCCTGCCGATAGCTCCGATGCGCCCGGGTGGGTCGCGCGGATCTGCTCCGCCAGCTCGGCCAGGCGCGCGAACGCCGGTGCGGGCTCCCGCCTCCGCGGGGCGACGGCCATGAGGCCGCGCAGCCGCAGTGCAGCGGACTCCCCCACCGCGTCGGCCAGCGCCGGCACGTCGGCCGGGAGGGCGCCGCCCCGCGCCCCGAGCTCACCCTCCGGTCCTCCCAGGTCGACCTGCACGTAGACGTCGAGCACCCGCTGCTCCCGCTCGGCCGCGCGGTCCAGGGCCTCGACCAGGGCAGCGCGGTCCACCGAGTGCACGGTGACCCCGAGCCGGGCCGCGGCGGCGGCCTTGTTCCGCTGCAGCTGGCCCACCAGGTGCCAGCGCAGGTCCGGCAGCTCCGCGGCCAGCTCGGCGGCCTTGCCGGCGAGCTCCTGCACCCGGTTCTCGGCGAAGTGCCGCTGACCGAGCGCGGCGAGGGCGCGGACGTCCTCGGCGGGCCAGGTCTTGCTCACCGCCAGCAGGCGCACGGTGGCCGGGTCGCGCCCGGCGGCCCGGGCGGCCGCGTCGATCCGTTCCCGGACGGTGCGCAGCTTCTCGGCCAGTCCACTGACCAGGGGCGAGGACGTCACCGGCTCAGCCGAGCCAGACGACGCCGGCCTGCCGGCCGGTGACGCCGTCGCGGCGGTGGCTGAACAGCCGTGGGTCCTCCACGGTGCAGCGGGGGTCGTGGACGACCTGGCGGACGCCGGCACCACGCAGCGCCTCGGCGATGCCGGCCCGCAGGTCCAGCCCGGGCGTTCCCTGCCGGGTGCGCACCGCACTGGCCGGGGCGACCCGGGCCACCTCGGCCTGCATGGCGGCAGGCCCCTCGTAGTCCAGTCCGCACACCGCCGGGCCCAGCAGCGCCTCGACGTCGCCGGGGCGGGCGCCGAGCCGGGTCATCGCCGCGAGGGCCGCCGGCACGACGCCGCGCCGCACCCCCTCCCGGCCGGCGTGGACCGCGGCCACCACCCCGGCGACGGGGTCGGCCAGCAGCACCGGCACGCAGTCGGCGACGAGCACGCACAGGACGAGCCCCGGCGTGGCGGTCACCAGCGCATCGACGCCGGCCACCGGGTTCTCCCCGGCGTCCTCGACGATGGCGACACCGGTGCCGTGGACCTGGGTCATCCAGACCAGCTGCTCACCGGGCACCCCGATCTCGCCGGCCAGGCGGGCCCGGTTGGCCGCCACCGCGGCGGGGTCGTCACCGACGTGACTCCCCAGGTTGAAGGAGTCGTACGGAGACGCGGAACGGCCGCCCCGTCGGTCGGTGACGACCCGTCGGGGACGCACCGCCGGCGAGGCGGCCGGTCCAGCACTCACTGCTGCATCGAGCTTCCGCTCACTGACTGCGGAGGAACTCGGGGATGTCCAGCTCCTCCTCGAAGTCCTCCGACGCCAGCGGCCGACGGGCGTTGCTGCCCGGGCCCGGGATCGGCGGGAGCGGCGGGACGGTGATCCCACCGCCCTGCGGAGCCGCACCGGGCTGGCCGGGCCGCGGCGCGGCCGGCGAGGACGGTGCCGCCGCGGCCGGGGGCTGCGCCACCAGACGCTCCCCGGTCTGTGCCGGGACCGCCGTCCGCGGTGGCGCAGCGGCCGGCGGGGTCGCCGCCGGAGCCGGGGCCACCGGAGCAGCTGTGGCCAGCGGCGTCGTGCCGGCGTCCTTGCGGTTGCTGGGCTTGCCGCCGTCGAAGCCGGCCGCGATCACCGTCACCCGCACCTCGTCGCCGAGGGCGTCGTCGATGACCGCCCCGAAGATGATGTTGGCGTCGGGGTGGGCGGCGTCCGAGACCAGCGAGGCAGCCTCGTTGATCTCGAACAGGCCCAGGTCCGATCCACCGGAGATCGACAGCAGGACGCCGTGGGCGCCCTCCATCGAGGCCTCCAGCAGCGGGCTGGCGATCGCCTGCTCGGCGGCCAGCAGCGCGCGGTTGTCACCGCGGGCGCTGCCGATGCCCATCAGTGCCGAGCCCGCCCCGGACATGACCGACTTGACGTCGGCGAAGTCCAGGTTGATCAGGCCGGGCGTGGTGATCAGGTCGGTGATGCCCTGGACGCCGGAGAGCAGCACCTGGTCGGCGGTCCGGAAGGCGTCCATCACGCTGACGTTCCGGTCACCCAGCTGCAGCAGCCGGTCGTTCGGGATCACGATGAGCGTGTCGCACTCGTTGCGCAGCTCCTCGATGCCGGTCTCCGCCTGCACCGCCCGCCGCTTCCCCTCGAAGGAGAACGGTCGGGTGACGACGCCGATGGTGAGCGCGCCGAGCTTCCGGGCGATCGAGGCGACGACCGGTGCACCACCGGTGCCCGTGCCACCGCCCTCGCCCGCCGTGACGAAGACCATGTCGGCGCCCTTGAGCACCTCTTCGATCTCCTCGCGGTGGTCCTCTGCGGCCTGCCGGCCGACATCGGGCTGCGCTCCCGCGCCCAGGCCGCGGGTGAGCTCACGGCCGACGTCGA
>JAOPVN010000104.1 GCA_025966175.1 Modestobacter sp.
TTGGACCTGGCCGGGCGGACGCTGCTGATCGGGGCGCCGAAGGCGGCCCGGGCCGCAAGGGAGGCGTTCGCCGACACCCTCACCGCTGGGTTGTCCCGCCGCGGCCTGGTGGTCCTCGATCCCGCCGCACTGCGCCGGCTGGACCGGGTGGACACGGTGCTGGTCGACAGCGCTGTGCTGCACGACGACCGTCCGTTGGTCGTGTCGGCGCGGTCCACTGCGGATCGCTGGACCGCCGAGCACGTGTGGAGCACCAGCCAGCGGCTGCTGTGGGCCAGGGTGGACCTGCCTGTGCCGCCGCCCCGAGGTCGCCAACGCCCCCGGTTGGCTCTCGTCCAGTCATCCGACCAGGTCGACCATGGGCTGTCACGGCACCTGCTGATCGAGGACGGCGCACCGGTGGGGGACGTCCTGGTCGGCACCGAGCTCGATCCCCACGCCGACGGCGTCCTGAGCGGCGGGCTGTCCGGCGGGCTCCGACTCGTCCTGACACCGGACGCCGCCGCACCCGAGCTGGCCGGCCGGGCCGACGAGGTCCTCGAGGGAGCCGGCCGACTGCTCGACGAGGTGCGGCGGCTGCAGGCCGGCGGTCAGGTCGTGGCGCTGATCTCGGCCCAGGAGGACGCACTCGACGCGGCGGACGTGGGCATCGGCGTCATCCCGCCACGGGGAAGGATCCCGTGGGCCGCGGACCTCCTCTGTGGCCCGGGACTCGTCGACGTGCCGCGACTGCTGGCCGCCATCCCGGCCGCTCACGCGGTCAGCTCCCGCGGGGTCACCGCAGCGACGGCCGCTACGTTCCTCGGCGGACTGCTCACCGCTGTCGGCGGCCCCGGTCGCAGCTCGCGAGCGGTGCTGCCGGTCACCGCTGCCGCCGCCGCGGCCCAGGTGTCGGGCACCGCGACCGCTCGCCGGATCTGTCGGCAACCAGCACCCGAGCCCGTGCACCACACTCCCTGGCACGCCTTGGAGGTCGATGAGGTGCTGGCCCGGCTGCCTCCGCCGGCCCCGAGGGCTGACCCGCCGGACGGCACGCGCCTGGCGGCGAGGCTCGGGCCGGGGGCTCGATCGCTGATGGCGCCGTTGGGCGCATTGGCGCGCAACATCGCCGCGGAACTGGCCGATCCGTTGACCCCGGTGTTGGCCACCGGGGCGGCGGCCTCGGCCGTCATCGGCTCGCCCACCGACGCCCTGCTCGTCGGCGGGGTGCTGGCCGCCAACGCGGTGATAAGCGGTGCCCAGCGACTACGCGCGGACCAGGCGCTGCGGGCCCTCTTGTTCAACGAGCAGCTGCTCGCCCGCGTGGTCGTCCCGCCGCCCGCTGACCCGGCCGAGAACGGGGCCGCCGGGGCCCTGGGCGGACAGCTCGGCGCCGATACCGGCGCACGACGTCAGGTCTCCGCCGGCGCCTTGCGGCCGGGACAGGTCATCGATCTGCAACCCGGAGACGTCGTGCCCGCTGACGCTCGGCTGCTGGGCCAGGACATGCTCGAGGTCGACGAGGCCGGGCTCACCGGCGAATCGGTGGCCATCCCGAAGCAGACGGAGGCAGCTCCGGGCGCCGAGCTGGCCGACCGGGCCTGCATGGTCTACGAGGGGACCACCGTGCTCACCGGCACGGGGCGGGCCGTGGTCGTCGCGGTCGGGGCGGCCACGGAGGCCGGCCGGGCGCTCGCCCTGGCCGGGCGCGCCGGTGCCCCGGTCGGGATGCAGGCCCGGCTGGAGGAACTGACCCGCCGTGGACTGCCGGTCACCCTCCTCGGGGGTGCTGCAGTGACCGGCCTGGCGGTGCTGCGCGGTCAACCGTTGCCGCGAGCGATCGCCTCGGGCATCAGCGTCGCGGTGGCCGCGGTTCCGGAGGGCCTCCCGCTGGTCGCCACGGTCGCCCAGTTGGGCGCGGCCCGTCGACTGTCCACCCGCGGTGTGCTCGTCCGCTCAGCCCGCACCGTGGAGGCTCTGGGCCGGGTCGACACGGTGTGCTTCGACAAGACCGGCACGCTCACCGAAGGCAGGCTCCGGCTCGCCCGACTGGCCGGGCTGAGTGAGCAGTGGCCACCCGACTCCGCCCGGGGACGGCGGATACTCCGGGCCGCGGCCCAGGCCTGCCCGCGGGCGGACAACGGCCAACCTGCCGCGCATGCAACGGACCAGGCCATCCTCGACGCTGCCCAGCGCATCCTGGGAAGGCAGATGCACCAGGACTGGGTGGAGCTGTCCGAGCTGCCGTTCCAGTCCGAGCGCGGTTTCTCCGCGGCCCTGGGCCGCACCAGCGACCGGGTGCGTCTGGTGGTCAAGGGGGCCCCCGAGGTGCTCCTGCCGCGCTGCACCCACGAACGAGATGACAGCGGGAAGCGACCGCTGGACCGGCAGGGCCGCGACCGGGCGACCCAGATGGTCCACGATCTGGCGGCCCAGGGACTCCGCGTGCTGGCGGTAGCCCGCCGGAACGTCAGCGAGGCGATCGCCGACACCAGCCCTCAGCCGGGGGTTGCCGACCCCGAGGAGCTGACCGAGGACCTCACCTTGCTCGGCTTCGTCGCCCTGGCCGACATCGCCCGGCCGGAGGCCGCGCCGACCATCGCCGCCCTTCAGGACGCCGGACTGTCCACCGTCATGATCACCGGTGACCATCCGGTGACCGCCCACGCGATCGCCGCGAGCCTGGGGATCCCCGCCGCCCGGGTGGTCACCGGACCCGAGCTCGCCGGGCTGGACGACGCAGCCCGGACCGCACTGGTCAGCCGGGCCGGTGTGTTCGCCCGGGTCTCCCCGGAGCAGAAGCTGCGGATCATCGCCGCGCTGCAACGCGCCGGCCGGGTGGTGGCGATGAC
>JAOPVN010000136.1 GCA_025966175.1 Modestobacter sp.
GGGGTCGACCAGCGGGCCGGCGGGGGCGACGCGGTGCAGCGCAGCGCCCGTCGCGGCACCGGTCACCGGTGCGGCGACGCGGCTGGGCGAGGCGTTCAGCGCGGCCGGGGTCAGCAGGTCCGGGCGACGCAGCACGTACGGCGAGTACGGGAAGCCCTCGCCGTTGAGCTCCTCGACGGACGGGGTGCGGCCGGCGACACCGAGGGCCTCGATCCCGGCGCGCACGTCGGCCGTCGTCCACAACCGGGGGTTGTCCGTACCCGCGTAGCGAGCGGCCCGGGCGACCCCGAGCAGCAGCGACCGCGGATCCACCAGGGCGACCTGGTCGCCCTCCCCGAGGTCACCGTCGGCCGGGAGAAGGCCGGTGACCGCGCCGGTGAGCACGGTGAGCCGGGCGATGCGGCCGGGCTCGAGGCCGGCCTTGCGCAGCGTGACCGCCGCGTGCATGCCGGCCCGCATGAGCCCTTCCAGCGGCGTCGAGCCGCCGCCGTCCAGCTGCAGGACGTCACCGGGGCCGTCGCCGGGGCCGATCGTCCAGGCGCCCTCGGGATTGGCGGTGACGACGCCGGACTTGCGCTCCACCTCGACCACCCGGACGACGGCCACGCCCTCGGGGACGAAGAGGACGGCATCGGCCTGACGGCGCTGCATCGGGCCCTCGACGATGGGCAGCGAGGCCATCACGGCGCCGCGCACACCACTGCCGCTGTCCCAGCCGGCGAGCTCGGCGAAGAACGCACGCTCGGCCGCCGTCTGCAACGGCGTCGGCGTGAGGATCAGCACGGAGTCTCCAGGGACGGGCGGCGGGGGCGGCGGCGATCGGCGGTGCCCAGCGGGGGTCGCCGACCGCAGCCGGCGCCGCCGCGGCTCGGCAGCGGACCCGTTCGACGTTACGTCATCGGTCCGGGCACCCCGGGTTCACCGGGCGGACGCGCCGCCGTGCCCTGATGGCACCGGCGTGTCGTCCAGCAGCGGCGGACCCGGCTCGACGGCGGCCTGCCAGCGGGTGAACGCCGCGGAGGCGACCAGCCGGTCGACGGCCCCCCAGAGCAGGGCGAAGCCGACCGCGACCGCGGGCACGGCAGCCCAGTTCCACGGCGGGATCACGGCGACCTCGGACTGCACCCACGCGGCCAGCGCGACCCCTGCCGTCACCGGCAGCGCGGCCAGCCACCCGGGCATCCGGGCGGTGACGGCCAGGTCGACCAGCACGGCACCGGCCAGCAGCATCACCGGCAGCACCGAGGGCGGGAAGCCGGTGGAGGTGAGCAGCAGCCAGGCCACCGCCCGGTAGGCCAGGTACGTACCGGCGAGCAGGGTCGCCGTCCAGCGCCGGCCCACGCTCTTCCGGGCCACCACCAGCGCGAGCAGCCCGGCGCAGACCAGCCAGGCCGGGTGCACCCAGGAGGGCACCGGCAACATGAACTGGTCCGGCGACTGCCCCTGGGAGGCGGCGAAGTCCAGCAGCTGCGGCTCGGCCGTGGTGTGGCCGGCGCGGTAGTCGGTCAGGGCCAGGACGCCGTACTCCTGGTGCTGGTTGGGGAAGAGCACGTTCTCCACGAAGAACAGCCACAGCCCCAGCGACACCAGCTCGCGGGTGCGGCCCGGGGCGGCGTACAGCCACCAGCCGCGCAGCGCCCCGGCCAGCATGATCGCCGTCCCGAGGTAGAGCAGCGCGTGACTGGGGCTCCAGCTTGTGATGTCCAACCCGTTGATCCGGTGGTTGAGGACGTCGATCGGGATGGCGACCAGGAAGGTCGCGATGCCGGCCTGCATCAGCCGCAGCGCCCGGCGGTCGACGCCGTAGCCGCTGTAGCTGTGGAAGACCACCAGGGCGACGACGACCACCGTG
Organism: Modestobacter sp.; assembly: GCA_025966175.1. GTDB lineage: Bacteria > Actinomycetota > Actinomycetes > Mycobacteriales > Geodermatophilaceae > Modestobacter. Next base: position 1,853 of record JAOPVN010000136.1, read on the forward strand.
CCCGCGGAGTTCAGCAGATGCGGGGGGGCCAGGTCGTCGCGCAGCCAGCGGAAGTGCCAGGAGACGTCCCAGGAGGACCCGACCATCTTCAGTCCGAAGGCGCCCAGCCACGCGGTGTAGATCCAGCGCAGTTCCTGCTGGCTGGTAGCCCGCCCCGGCTGTCCGGGGGTCATGTAGGCCTGCCACAGCCAGCGCAGCAGCGCCAGCGGACGACGCAGTCCGGTGCGGACGGACGCCGGCGGGCCGACCGTGACTGGGGCGGAGACGGAGACGGACGAGATCACGAGCAGCTCCGCGGGGTCGGTGCAGGAGCCAGCAGCGTAGCCGCGGGAGGACGGACTTCCGGGTCGCTCCGGCCGGGATCCGCGCACGGTGGGGCAGGTGTGACCGGTGAGCCGGTCCACCGGTGCGTAGGGTGCCGGGACGTGGCGGACAGCGCAACCAACAACCTGGTCTGGATCGACTGCGAGATGACCGGGCTGGACGTGGCCCACGACAAGCTCATCGAGGTCGCGGTCGTGGTCACCGACTCCCAGCTCAACGTCCTGGACCCGGGGCTGGACGTGATCATCCACGCCGAGGACTCCGACCTGGCCGGGATGGTCGACGTGGTCACCGAGATGCACGCACGCTCAGGGCTGACCGAGGAGGTGCGTGCCTCGACGGTGACCCTCGAGGAGGCCGGCGAGCAGGTGCTGGCCTACGTGAAGCGGTTCGTGCCCGAGCGCCGCACCGCCCCGCTGTGCGGCAACTCGATCGGCACCGACCGCGGGTTCCTGGCCCGCGACATGCCCGAGCTCGACGACCACCTGCACTACCGGATGATCGATGTCTCCTCGATCAAGGAGCTGGCCCGCCGCTGGTTCCCCCGGGTCTACTTCGCCCAGCCACCCAAGGGCCTGGCGCACCGGGCGCTGGCCGACATCCTGGAGTCGATCCGGGAGCTCGCCTACTACCGGCAGACCCTGTTCGTGCCCGAGCCCGGGCCGGACACCGCCCAGGCGCAGGCGGCCTCGGCCGCCGTGGTGGCGTCGTTCGCACCGATGCTGGAAGCCGGTCAGGCCGGTGTCGGCAGCACCGACGGTGCCGCCGACACCGAGGCCCCGGCAGCGGGCTGAACGACTCCGGTATCGTTGCTGCGGTTCGCCCGCCCACCGGCAACGGTGGCGGCGAGCGATGGTGGGTGTAGCTCAGCTGGTAGAGCGCCAGGTTGTGATCCTGGAT
>JAOPVN010000142.1 GCA_025966175.1 Modestobacter sp.
CCCTGGCGGGTGAGGCGCACGCCTGGACCTCCAAGGGCGTCGTCGCGCGCCTCTATGTCTTCGCCGCCGCGGCCGCCGCCGGCTCCGCGCTGGACCTGCTGCGCCAGTCCGTCGGCGACGCCGGCAACGGGGCCGTCAATGGGCCCCTTCTGCTCTGGGCGACGGCCGAGCGCGACGACGAGGACTCCGAGGACTTCGTGGACGCGCTGCGCTCCGCGTTCGCCGGCCGGGAGCGGTAGGCCGGGGACTCGTGGTCATCCGCCGCCGCCCTATCCCAGTCGGTCGGCCTGACTCGACGTCCGAGGGGTAGACGTCGTCGCGGGAGGAACCACATGCAAGACAGCTCGTATCAGTCCCCGCCGCCGCTTCATCTCCCGCCACCGCGCTCTCCGGTGGCGCGCATCCCAGCGGGCTCCGCCAGCCGGGCGTCGCGCGCCCTGGTCAGCGCCTGGCGTGCCGCGGGCCACTCATCGTCCAGCATCGAGAACAGCACGGTGTCGCGCCAGGACCCGTCCCGGCGCGGCTTGTGCTTGCGCATGATCCCCTCCTGGGACGCCCCGAGACGGGCGATGGCCGCGCGAGACCGGGCGTTGTTGATGTCGGTATGCCAGACCACCCGGACTGCCCCGAGCTCATCGAACGCCCGCGCCATCATCATCAGCTTGGCATCGGTGTTGTGCCCGGTGCGCTGCCAGGCCCGCCCGAGCCACGTGTGACCGATGGCGAGGCTCCGGGCATCGGGGTCGATCTCATAGAACGAGGTGGTGCCGATCACCGCGCCGGTGGCTGTATCGACCTGCGCGAATGGGAGCCGGAGGCGCTGGTCGCGCTGATCCAGCGCCGCGGCGATCTGATCGCGGGCCTGCTCGACAGTGCGCGGCGGGGCGATCCTCAGCCAGGCGAACACCTCGTCGGCGATTGCCGGGTCTCCGCCCAGCGCCGCGGCGTATCCCTGCGCATGGTCCAGGGACAGCGCCTCGAGCCGGACCAGCGGCCCGGACATCGATGGGGCCATCCACCATTGCTCGGGCATCGCATCGGATGGGTTCGCCATGGACTCGATGCTGTCAGTGCGGGCAAGCGCGATTGGCGCCGGACCATGGCCCGCACCTGACCTACGCTGGTTCGGTGCGGCTATCGGAATTCTGGGACCGGATGAACGCGGCGTTCGGGTCGATCTACGCGCAGAGCCTGGCGCTGGACTACCGGGTGCCGGCGTTGGGCTGCAGCGTGAGCCAGGCCATCGAGCGCGGCGACGCCCCGAAAGCGGTGTGGCGCGCGGTGTGCGCCGAGTTCAACCTGCCCGCCTCCGTTCGCTGAGCCTGTTTCGCCGTTCGACGAGAGTTTGCGGCGTGTCGTGTTGTATCGAACACCTGTTCGTCTATCCTTGTGTCCACAGGTCAGCCGCTATCCACAGGGCGCGCATTTCGCGCGGAACTGTCGGCGGTCGGTCCTAGCTTCGGTCCAGGAAGTCCGAACGGACATGACACACACCGGCAGATGAAGGATGGGGTGGCCCCGATGGCAGGGTTCGACCGCGACAAGGCCCTCGAAGTAGCGATGGCGCAGATCGACAAGCAGTACGGCAAGGGCTCGGTGATGCGCCTCGGCGAGCGCGCGCACGTCCCGATCGAGGTCATCCCCACCGGCTCCATCGCCCTCGACGTGGCGCTGGGTATCGGCGGCCTCCCACGCGGGCGCATCGTGGAGATCTACGGCCCGGAGTCCAGCGGCAAGACGACGGTGGCCCTGCACGCAGTGGCCAGCGCCCAGGCGGCTGGCGGCATCGCGGCGTTCATCGATGCCGAGCATGCGCTTGACCCCGAGTACGCCAAGGCCCTCGGCGTCGACACCGACGCGCTGCTGGTCAGCCAGCCCGACACCGGTGAGCAGGCGCTCGAGATCGCCGACATGCTCATCCGCTCCGGCGCGCTCGACATCATCGTCATCGACTCGGTCGCGGCCCTGGTGCCCCGTGCCGAGATCGAGGGCGAGATGGGTGACAGCCACGTCGGTCTGCAGGCCCGGCTCATGAGCCAGGCGCTGCGCAAGATCACTGGTGCGCTGAGCAACTCCGGTACCACGATGATCTTCATCAACCAGCTGCGCGAGAAGGTCGGCGTCGTCTACGGCTCGCCGGAGGTCACCACCGGCGGCCGGGCGCTGAAGTTCTACGCCTCGGTGCGGCTCGACATCCGCCGGATCGAGACCCTCAAGCAGGGCACCGACGCCGTCGGCAGCCGGGTCCGGGTCAAGGTCGTCAAGAACAAGGTCGCCTCACCGTTCAAGCAGGCGGAGCTCGACCTCATCTGGGGTACCGGCTTCAGCCGCGAGGGTGGCCTCATCGACATCGGTGTCGAGCAGGGCTTCGTCCGCAAGTCCGGGGCTTGGTACACCTACGAGGGTGACCAGCTCGGCCAGGGCAAGGAGAACGCCCGCACCTTCCTGAAGGACAACCCCGACCTGGCCGACGAGATCGAGAAGAAGATCAAGGAGAAGCTCGGCATCGGGCCGTCGCTGGACCAGCCGGCGGCCGAGCCGACCGACTTCTGATCCGCCGGTGTCCGACACGCTGTTCGACGACGTTCCCAGCGGCGTTGCCGGCGAGGGCCCCCACGAGGACGCGGGACCGGCCGACGACGCAGGTCGCCGGTCCGGTCGCCGCTCCGGTGGGAGCGGCGGTGGTCGCGGCTTCGGGGGCAGTGGCGGCGGGAACGGCGGCCGAGGTCAGAGTGGTCGCGGCACGAGCGGTCCCGGGAAGAACGGTCGGGCCGGCGGTCCGCAGTGGAGCTCCCGGTCCACTGACTCCGAGGGCGCCGATGCGCCCGCGGAGATGGAAGATCCGGAGATGGTCGCCCGCGGCATCTGCCTGCGCGCACTGACCGGCACGGCCAAGACCCGCAAGCAGCTGGCCGACCTGCTGGCGAAGAAGGACGTGCCCGAGGAGGCGGCGAGCGCCGTCCTCGACCGGTTCACCGAGGTCGGGCTGATCGACGACGCCGCGTTCGCTGCTGCCTGGGTCTCCACCCGGCAGTCCGGGCGTGGTCTGGCCCGCCGGGCGCTGGCCTCCGAGCTGCGCGCCAAGGGGGTCGACGGTGAGGTCGCCGCCGCGGCGGTCGCCGAGGTCGACCCACAGGACGAGTGGGACTCCGCACGGCGGCTGGTCGAGCGCAAGATGCCGTCGATGCGGCGGCTGGACCGGGTCACCGCCGAGCGGCGGCTGATGGGCATGCTGACCCGGAAGGGCTACGGCGGCGGGCTCGCCGGGTACGTCGTGCGCGAGGCTCTGGACGGCGAGGACGGCGGTGAGTCCGCTGACGCCGTCGGGGACGACGAGCACGCCGAGGACGCCCCGGTCTGGACCCCTGCCCGGTCGGCGGCGCGAGCCGCTGCCCGGTCCGCGGCGTCGCTGGACGCACCCAGCGAGATCGACGACGCCGGCGTGAGCCTCGAGGTGGGGGAGGGCCGGGCCCGGCCGATCGGCCGGCTGCGCCAGACGCCCGTGGATCATCCGGTCGACGACCTGCCCTAGCCGCCGACGCGGGCTTCCTGCGCCGGTCCCCACCCAACAGATCAGCCGATGCGACGGTCGTCGCATCGGCTGATCGCGTTCGGGGTGGCCTCGTCGTTGCCGCGGGGCGGCGCCCTTGCCGTCCCGCCCTCCGTGCTGCTGGCCGTGCCCGGGGCCTGAGCTCCCAGCGCCTACCTGATCCGTCCCGCCCCACTTCGGGAAGGACGGACCAGGCGGGCGGGCTCAGCCGGCCCCGGCGGGACTCAGCGGTCGAGCCAGGCGGTGACGTCGACGGCCACGCCGCCGGCGGCCTCCTCGTCCGGCACGAGCCAGCGGCGGCTGCGCTCCTGGCCGGCACCCAGCCACTGCTGGATGGCGGTGTCGAACTGGGACATGGTGATCTCCTTGGCGCTGGTCGAGGAGCTGACCGGGCCCAGGAACGTCACGTCGGCCTCCCGCCCGCTGGGGTAGAGCAGCACCACCCGGCAGCGGGAACGACGGTGCCGGGCCGGCGGGACCGCCTCACGGACGATCGCCTGGTCCGCACCGGCTGCGGTGGCGAAGCCCGCCGCACTGGCGCGCAGTTTGCTGACGAAGATCTGGGTTGTCGTGGCCAGGTCCTCGTCGTCGTCGAGGTCCCGGTGCATGTGGCGCGGAGCGGCAGCGGTGGAGGTCACGGTTCTCATCTCGGCAGACAGTCTCGCCCGGGCCACCGGCTGAATGTGCCAAGCCACGCGGCGGACTCGGGCACACGGCCGGCAATCCGGGAGCGGTGAGCACGGAGTGACCGCAGGGACGGATGGAGTCCCACGCGTCACGCTGTACCGCAGCGTTCCGGATCACGATCGGGCCACGGTGGCGGTCACCGCGCCGGCGTCCGGTGCCCGGGGACGCCGCGAGGGCAGTCCCCAGGGGGAACTGCCCTCGCGGTGGGCGACGGACCGGCTGATCGGGTCTCAGACCGCCTGACCGGTCACGGCCGGGGTGTCTGCCGGCAGCGCGACGGCGTGCGTCGCCGCGGTCTTGGCGTTGCGGCTCGTGCGTCGCTCGATGTACTTGGCCAGCTGGCTCAGCAGCACGTTCACCACGATGTAGATCAGGCCGGCGCCCACGTACAGCTGGAACGTGTACTCGCTGCCGAACCGCGGGGTGAAGTACTCCACCAGGCTGCGCGCCTGCCGGAGCAGCTCGAAGTAACCGATGATGAAACCGAGTGAGCTGTCCTTGAGCAGCACGACCAGCTGGGCCACCAGGACCGGGAGCATCCGCCGGATCGCCTGCGGCAGCAGCACGAGCCGCATGACCTGTGACTTGCGCAGCCCCAGGCCGGACGCGGCCTCGGCCTGTCCCCGGTCCACCGACAGGATCCCGGCGCGGAAGATCTCCGCCAGGACGGCCATGTTGTAGAGGATCAGCCCGCAGGTGAGTGCGGCATAGGCGCTGAGCCGGATGCCGAAGCTCGGCAGCACGAAGTACAGCGCGAAGATGACCACCAGCAGCGGGATCGCGCGGAAGAACTCGATCACGGTGGTGACGACGATCCGGACCAGGCGGTGGTCGGAGAGGCGTCCCACGGCCAGCAGCAGGCCGAGCAGGGTGGCGAACACCATCCCCACCGCAGCCACCTTCAGCGTCGCCACCAGCGCGTTCCCGAGGGCCTGGGGCACCCCGCTGTTGGGGTCGAAGAGCACCGACCAGCGCTGGCCCTCCAGTTGGCCGTTGCCGCCGAGTCGGACGAGCACGAAGGCGACCACCGCCAGCACGACCAGTGCCCCGATCACCGTGCCGATGCGGATCCGGGCCCGGGCCTTGGGGCCCGGGAGGTCGAAGAGGACCGGCGCGGTCATCGGAGGATCGCCACCCGTCGCTCGACGCGGCTGATCGCGTAGGCCGACGGCAGGGTGATCAACATGTAGCCGATGACGACGGCGAGCAGCACCAGCAGGATCTCCCCACCGTTGGCGTTGGACAGCCGGGACAGCGAGGCAGTCAGTTCGGTGACCGCGAAGCCGGCGGCGATCGAGGTGTTCTTGACCATCGCGATGAGCACGTTGCCCAGCGGGGGGACCACGGTGCGGAAGGCCTGCGGCAGCACGACCTCCCGCAGGGACTGACCGAAGGTGAGCCCGATCGCCCGGGAGGCCTCCGCCTGACCGGCGGAGACCGCGTTGATGCCCGACCGATCCGCATCACAGACTTAGGCAGCGGTGTACTTGCAGACCGCGAGCACCGAGCCGGTGAAGAAGCCGACGGCGAAGTCGATCTGCGGCAGCCCGAAGATGATTAAGACGAAGACAACCGTCAGTGTCGTGTTTCGGTACG
>JAOPVN010000165.1 GCA_025966175.1 Modestobacter sp.
GTGGACCGGGCCGGTGGTGGCGCGCGAGGTGGGGCGCGCGGTCGAGGTCCGGGCGGTCGCTGGCCGGGCCGTCGTCCTCGCGGTGGTGCGCGCCGTCGTCGTCCGGGCGGTCGTGCGCGCCGTCGTCCGGGCGGTCGTGCGGGCCGTCGTCCGTGCGGGCTCGCTCATGCTGGCCGCCGGATCCGCTCGGCGGCACGCACCCGCGCCGACGCCGCGCGCGGGTTGGCGGCGACCTCGTCCTCGCTGGGTGCCTCACCGCCCCGGGTGACCAGCCGGAGCACCGGGGCGTGCTGGGGCATCGGCACGGGCATCCCGGGCGGGGTTCGGTCGGTCGCCTCGGCGGCGAGGGTCTGCTTCACGATGCGGTCCTCGAGGGAGTGGAAGCTGATCACGACCAGCCGGCCGCCGACGGCGAGCGCGTCGATGGCGGCCGGCAGCGCGCGGTCGAGCACGCCGAGTTCGTCGTTGACCTCGATGCGCAGGGCCTGGAACGTCCGCTTGGCGGGGTGGCCCCCGGTGCGGCGGGTGGCGGCGGGGATCGAGTTCCGCACCAGCTCGGCCAGCCGGGCGGTGCCGGTGAAGGGCTCGCGGGCCCGCTCGCGCTCGATGGCGGAGGCGATGCGCCCGGCGAAGCGCTCCTCGCCGTAGACCTTGAGCACGCGGGTCAGCTCGCCGCGGGAGTAGGTGTTGACGACGTCGGCTGCGGTGCGCGGTGCGCCGGGGTCCATCCGCATGTCCAGCGGGGCGTCGGTGGAGTAGCTGAAGCCGCGGGTGGGGCGGTCCAGCTGCAGCGAGGAGACGCCGAGGTCGAACAGGATCCCCTGCACCTCGGCGACGCCGAGGTCGGCGAGGACGTCGGGCAGCTCGTCGAAGACGGCGGGCACCAGGGTGACCCGGTCGCCGAACCCGGCCGCGGCGATGCGCGCACCGGCCTCCGCGCGGGCGTCCGGGTCCCGGTCCAGGCCGATCAGCCGAAGGCCGGGGTGGGCGGAGAGCAGGGCCAGCGAGTGGCCGGCCAGGCCGAGCGTGCAGTCCACGAGGACGGCGCCGTCGGCGGCGAGCGGCGGGGCGAGCAGCTCGGTGACCCGGTCGAGGAGGACGGGGACGTGCAGCGCGGGCCCGTCGGGCTCAGGGCTGCTCATCGACGACTCCTCTCGGGCGGTGGCCGGTGGGGCGGCTCCTGCGGTACGGGTGGGACCGGTGTCCGCGCGGGCTGGGCGGGTGGTGGGGAGGAGTGGGGCGGGTGGAGCGCGGGGGTGTGCCGGTGGGGCGTCGCCCCTGGCCCGCCGCCCCGCAGGGCCCGCCTGGCGCCGGGGAAGCGGTACCAGGAGGAGCCCTGCTGGGGCGGCTGGGCGGGTGGGGCGGTCGTGCGGTCCGAGCTGTCGTGCGGTCCTGCGATGGGCGTCGAGCCGGGGGGAAGTGGGCTCGCTGCCCGCGTCCGGTCGAGCCCGGGGGAAGTGGGCTCGATCGAGGGTGGTGCGAGGTCTCGGGGGCGGGTGGGGGCTGGTGGGACTCAGGACAGCGTGGGCATCCCCTCGCTCTCCATCTCGGCGTAGACGGCCTCCTGCTCTGCCACGTAGGCGTCCCAGGTGCTGGAGTCCCAGATCTCGAAGCGGGTGTCGACGCCGACGATCACGACGTCACGGTCCAGGCCGGCGTACTCGCGGAGGCTGGCCGGGATGGTGATCCGCCCGGTCTTGTCCGCCTCGACCTCGACCATCGACCCGAAGCTCATCCGGGCGTGCATGCGGGCGGCGTTGGTGTCCGAGGGCGCCATCGCCTTGAGCGCGGCGCTCTGCTCGGCGACCCGGGCCATGGTGAGGCCGTAGATGCACCGCTCCTGGCCCTTCTTGATCACCATGCCGTCGGCCACCAGCTCGCGGTACCGGACAGGGAGGGCGAGCCGGCCCTTCTCGTCGAGACGCAGGGGGTAACTGCCGACGAACACCGGATCACCCCCTGCATCTGTCCTCCTGTGGTCGTGCCGGGCACCATCCGTGGCCCCTGCCTCCCCATTGCGCGACACAGTAACCCACTGGCCCCCACTGGACACCACTCCTCGACGTGTCGCCCCCTCGTCCCCACCGGGCCCCACCGACCGCCCTCCGCGACGGGACGCGATCGCGCCACACGCCCCCGAACAGCACGTACCGTGGGCCGGGTGACGGAGAGCACGGCCGCGCTGGACGCCGCAGGAACCGACGCAGCACCGAGCTCCGGCACCGGGGTGGCGCTCACCGAGGTGGACGTCGCCGCCGCGGGGGCCCGGCTGGCCGCAGCGATCAGCCGCGTGGTGGAGGGCAAGCCCGACGTCGTCCGGCTCGCCCTGGCCGTGCTGCTGGCCGAGGGCCACCTGCTCATCGAGGACGTGCCCGGCGTGGGCAAGACCACGCTGGCGAAGGCGCTGGCCCGGTCCATCGACGGCAGCGTGCGCCGGATCCAGTTCACCCCGGACCTGCTGCCCAGCGACGTCACCGGCGTGGCGGTCTACGACCAGGAGTCACGGGCCTTCGAGTTCAAGCCGGGCGCCGTCTTCGCCAATGTCGTCGTCGCCGACGAGATCAACCGCGCCTCGCCGAAGACCCAGTCCGCACTGCTGGAGTGCATGGAGGAGCGGCAGGTCACCGTCGACGGCATCACCTACGAGCTGGCCCGGCCGTTCATGGTGGTCGCCACGCAGAACCCGCTGGAGATGGAGGGCACCTATCCCCTCCCCGAGGCCCAGCGCGACCGCTTCACCGCCCGGATCTCGATGGGCTACCCCGACCGGGAGGCGGAGCTGGCGATGCTCGACGAGCGCGCCACCACCGACCCGCTGACCGCGCTCACCCCGGTCACCGACGCCGCCCACGTGCGGGAGCTGGTGGCCGCGGTCGGCCGGCTGCACGTGGCCGAGCCACTGCGCCGCTACGTCGTCTCCCTCGTGGAGGCCACCCGCCGCTCCCCCGACCTGCGGCTGGGCGCCTCGCCGCGG
>JAOPVN010000229.1 GCA_025966175.1 Modestobacter sp.
CCGTGCCCGTTCCCCAGCCGTCCACGAGGTCGTAGTGAGCGAGGACTCCGCCGTCCGGTCGGGTGGCCTCGCAGCACGAGTTCCCTCTTGGGAGTCCCTGAGCACCACCTTCGCCGAGCGCCCCACCCGCCCGCCGACCCGCCGGATCGCCGCCGCCGGCGTGCTGCTCGCGCTGGTGGTCGCTGTCGCCGCGCTGCTGTGGGCCAAGTGGCTGCCCTACGAGGCCAAGGTCGCCACGCTCAGCGGCACCCACGCCTGGTCGGGGACCAGCGTCCTCGCCGTCGGCGGCGTCCAGCCGGGTGACGCCCCCAGCTGGCACGCGGCCACCACCTTCTTCACCACCTACCTGCAGGCGATCTGGAAGGCGCTCGTCGCGGCCCTGCTGATCAGCGCGGCGGTCCAGGCCTTCGTACCCCGGGCCTGGCTGCTGCGGCTCCTGAACCGGCCCGGGCGCCTCCGATCCGCCGCGGTCGGTGGCCTGGTCAGCACGCCGTCGATGATGTGCACCTGCTGCACCGCGCCGGTGGCGGCGACGCTGCGCCGGGACGGCGTCAGCCCCGCCGCCGCACTGGCCTACTGGCTGGGCAACCCGTTGCTCAACCCGGCGGTGATCGTCTTCCTCGCGCTGGTCGCGCCGTGGCAGTGGACGGTGACCCGGGTGGTCGTCGGGGCGGTCGTCGTGATCGCCGGCAGTGCCCTGGTGGCCCGCTTCACCGCACGGGACGAGGTCCCCGTCGAGCAGGTCACCGGCGCGGCGCAGACCCCCGCCGCCGACTGGTTCGCGACGGCTCCGGAGCGGTTCGCGCGCACCCTCGCCCGACTGGTGCTCACGCTGGTGCCCGAGTACCTGGTCGTGGTGCTGGCGGTGGGTGCCTTCCGCGGCTGGCTGTTCCCGCTCGGCGGCAGCACCGTGCACGCCGGGGTGCTGGTGGTGCTGGTGGCGGCCGTCGTCGGCACGCTGCTGGTGATCCCGACGGGCGGGGAGATCCCGGTGCTGCAGGGGCTGGCGCTGGCCGGGGTCTCGCTCGGCGGCATCGGCGCCCTGCTGCTGACCCTGCCGGCGGTGAGCCTGCCGGGGATGGCGATGGTGGCCCGGGCCTTCGGCTGGCGCACGACCTGGGCGACTGCCGCCGTCGTCGCCGTCGGCGGGATCGTCGCGGGCGTCGTCCTCACCACACTGCCGAGCTGAGGGGCCGCCGTCAGGGCCTGCCCGAGGGAGCAGTTGCGCTGAGGGCGCCGCGCCGGGTCGAGCTCGAGTGAGCAGTTCTGGTCGTCCGCGGCGGCGTGTCCGCGCGTGTCACCGACCGCAACTGCTCACTCGGCGAGGGATCAGGCCCAGCGGGTGCGGGCGCTGAGCGCGGCGAGGGCGGCGGCGCCGGCGGTCGACGTCCGCAGCACCTCGGCGCCCAGCCGGACCGAGTGCGCACCGGCGGCACGGAACGCGACGACCTCGCCGTCGGTCAGCCCGCCCTCGGGGCCGACGATGACGGCGACCGTGCCGGCCTTCGGGACGTCGATCTTCGTGAACGGCTGGCGGGCCTGCTCGTGCAGGACCAGCGCGAGGTCGACGTCGGCGAGCATCCCGCAGACCTGGCGGGTGCTCATCGGCTCGGTCACCTCGGGCACCCGGGGACGACGGGCCTGCTTGCTCGCGGCGCGGGCGGCGGCCCGCCACTTCGCCAGGCCCTTCTCCACCCGGTCGTCCCGCCACTTGGTGACGCAGCGGGCCGCGGTCCAGGGCACGACCCGGTCGACGCCCAGCTCGGTGGCCAGGTCGACGGCGAGCTGTCCGTGGTCGCCCTTGGGCAGCGCCTGGACGAGGACGAAGGTCGGCTGCGGCGCCGGGACGTCGTGCCGGGCGAGCACGTGCACCTGCAGGGTCGATGCCTCCGCGGTGAGCACCGAGCCCTCGACGAGCAGCCCGCGCCCGTCGCTGATCCGCACCCGCTCGCCGGCAGCCAGCCGCAGCACGTCGACGGCGTGCCGCCCCTCGGCGCCGTCCACGGTCAGGACGTCGCCGGCCGGCACCTCGTCGAGCAGGAAGAGCGGTGCGCCGTCGGCCTCAGGAGCGCCGGTGAGCTCGCTCATCGGCCGTTGAAAGCGTCACGGACCCGGGAGAACAGGCCGCCGGTGTTGGCGCCGGTGCCCTCGGTCAGGTCCTCGCCGCGCAGGCCGGCCAGCTCGCGCAGCAGCTCCTGCTGACGCTCGTCCAGCCGGGTCGGGGTCTGCACGTCCAGGTGCACCAGCAGGTTGCCGCGGCCGGTGCCGCGCAGCCGCGGAGCGCCGTGCGCGCGCAGCGTGAGCATGTTGCCGGACTGGGTGCCGGGCTTGATCGTCAGGTCCTCGTGGCCCTCGAGCGTCTCGAGCTTGAGCGTGGTGCCCAGCGCCGCTGCGGTCATCGGCAGGGTGACCCGGCAGTGCAGGTCCTCCCCGTCCCGGGTGAAGACGTCGTGCGGGCGCTCGTGCACCTCGACGTAGAGGTCACCGGCGGGGCCGCCGGCGGGGCCGACCTCGCCGTAGCCGGCCAGCCGGATGCGCATGCCGTTCTCGACGCCGGCCGGGATCTTGACCGGGATGGTGCGGCGGGCCCGGACGCGGCCGTCACCGGCGCACTGCGGACACGGGTTGGGAATGACCTGGCCGGTCGCCTGGCAGGTGGGGCAGGGCCGGCTGGCGATGACCTGGCCGAGGAAGGAGCGCTGCACGCTCTGCACCTCGCCGCGGCCGTTGCAGGTGGAGCAGGTGGTCGGGTGGGTGCCGGGCGCGGTGCCGGCACCGGTGCAGACGTCGCAGAGCACCGCGGTGTCGACGGTGATCTCGGTGGTGGTGCCGAAGACGGTCTCGTCCAGGTCGAGCTCGACCCGGATCAGCGCGTCCTCGCCCTCGCGGGTGCGGCTGCGCGGCCCGCGTGCCGCGGCGCCACCGAAGAAGGCGTCCATGATGTCGCCGAGGCCGCCGAAGCCCGCGCCGCCGCCGAACGGGCTGCCGCCGCCACCGCGGCCACCGTTGTCGTACGGGTCGCCGCCGAGGTCGATGATCCGGCGCTTCTCCGGGTCGGTCAGCGCCTCGTAGGCGCGGCTGACCTGCTGGAACTGCTCTTTCGCACCGGGCTCGGGGTTGACGTCGGGGTGCAGGTCACGCGCCATCTTGCGGTAGGCGCGCTTGATGTCGGTGTCGCTCGCCCCGGGCCTGAGGCCCAGCACGCCGTAGTAGTCGGTTGCCATGAAGCGTTCTCGTCCTCAGCTCTCGGCCAGCAACTGGCCGACATAGCGGGCCACGGCTCGTACCGCGGCGATGTTGCCTGCGTAGTCCATCCGGGTCGGGCCGACGACGCCGAGGCCGCCGAGGGCCTGGTCGCCCGAGCCGTACCCGACGGAGACGAAGGAGGCGCCGGTGAGCGCCTCGTGCTCGTTCTCCTCGCCGATGCTCACCGTCACGGTGCTCGGCCCCACCTCAGCCATCAACCGCAGGACGACGACCTGTTCTTCCAGCGCCTCCAGCAACGGCCGGACGGTGAGGGGGAAGTCCAGCGCGCTGCCGCGGGCGAGGTTCGCCGTCCCACCGATGACCAACCGGTCCTCCGAGGGCTCGACCAGGGTCTCCAGCAGGGTGGCGCTGACCGCCGCGACCAGCGGGCGCAGGTGGGGCGGGGCGCTCTCGACCAGGTCGCCGACCATGTCACTGGCCTCGGCGAGCTTCGCGCCGGTGTAGGCGGCGTTGAGCAGGCTGCGCAGCTCGGCGACGGTGTCGGCCTCGGTGTCGACCGGGACCTCGACGACGCGCTGCTCGACCCGGCCGGTGTCGGTGATCAGCACCATCAGGAGTCGAGATGTCGACAAGGGCACCAGTTCCAGGTGCCGGACGGCGCTGCGCGACAGCGTCGGGTACTGGACGACGGCGACCTGGCGGGTCAGCTGGGCGAGCAGCCGGACGCTGCGGCCCAGGACGTCGTGCAGGTCGACGGCGCCGTCGAGGAACTTCTCGATCGCC
>JAOPVN010000420.1 GCA_025966175.1 Modestobacter sp.
TCGGTGACCTGGCGCAGCGGGCTCTTGAGCACCTTGCCCCCGGCGTTGCGCGGCAGCGGCGCCTCGAGCACCCGGACGAACTGCGGCACCTTGAAGTCGGCCAGCTGGGTGCGGGCGAACGCGATCAGGTCCGGGACCAGCTCCGCGGCGGTGACCCCGGTGCGGTGCAGGACGACGGCGCCGACCTTCTCCCCCATCACCGGGTCCGCGACGCCGACCACCGCCACCTCGACGACGTCCGGGTGCGCGGCCAGGGCGTTCTCCACCTCGACGGAGTACACGTTCTCCCCGCCACGGTTGATCATGTCCTTGGCGCGGTCGACGATCCGCACGATGCCGTCGGTGAGGGTGGCCATGTCACCGGTGTGCAGCCAGCCGTCGACGAAGGTCTCCGCCGTCCGCACCGGGTCGCCCCAGTAGCCGGCGACCACATTGGGCCCGCGCACCAGCAGCTCGCCGACGCCGGAGACATCGTCGGGCCGGTCGATCCGCACGTCGTTGACCGGCGTCGGGAAGCCGACCGCGTCGGCGTGGGTGGTGGCGTACTCGTGCGGCAGGAAGGTCGCCAGCGCCGAGGTCTCGGACAGCCCGAAGCCGTTGCCCAGCCGGGCGTGCGGGAACGCGGCCAGCAGCCGGTGCACCAGCTCCGGGGCGATCGGGGCACCGCCGTAGCTGAGCGTCCGCACCGTGGAGACGTCCGTGCTCGCGAAGTCCGGGTGGCGCAGCACCAGTTCGTAGATCGTCGGCACGCTGGTCACCAGGGTGATGCCGTAGGCGGGGATCGCGGCCAGGAACGGCGCCGGCTTGAACTGCGGCATCACGACCGACAGCCCGCCGAGCGCGATCTGGGTCATCATCTGCGAGCAGCAGCCGGTGACGTGGAACAACGGCACCGCGATCAGCGTCGCGTTCGAGACCTCGGGGTCGCGGGACAGCTCCCGGCAGCGGATGACGCTCTCGATCGTGGTCAGGAAGTTCTCGTGGGTGAGCATGGCGCCCTTGGGCCGCCCGGTCGTGCCGCTGGTGTAGAACAGCGCCGCCACGTCACCGTGGCCTGCGTCGGCGATCTCCCCCGGTTCGCCGTCGGGCAGCGGCTCCCCCGGCCGGACGACGTGGGCCGCCCCGCAGTCACCGAGGATGAACTCGACCTCTGCCTCGGCCAGCCGGGTGTTCAGCGGGACGACGATGCCGCCGGCCAGGTGCGTGCCCCAGAAGGCGAGCAGCCAGTCCAGCCCGTTGCCCAGCCGGACGGCGACCCGGTCGCCGGGCCGCACCCCCGCGTCGCGCAGCCCGCCGGCGACCCGGCCGGCGCGCTCCCAGAGCTCGGCGTAGGTGACCGACGGGCCGTCGAGTTCGATCACGGCCGTGCGGTCGGGGAAACGCTCGACAGTCTCCCGGAGGAGGACGACGACGTTGCGCTGCAGCCCGGTGTACCGGCGGATGCCGTCGGCGCAGACCTCCGTACCGCTGCTGTCGAACGGGTTCGCGGCGTTCTGCTCGGGCACGGCACCTCCTGCTCGGCGGTGACGTCGTTGCCACCGCCAACCATTCTGCGCCGGGCCCGGAGCGGACCGTCGAGGGGCCGGGAGCGACTCGGCGTGCAGGACGGCGCGTGGGCGAGAACCCTGGGGCCGGCGGCTCAGCCACGGCGGCCGGCGGGAGCACGCCCGGAGGCGCAGATGTCCGACCGCGAACGGCAGGAGATGGCCCAGGCGGCTGCCGAGACCGGGGCCAAGAAGACCCACCGGAGCTGGGACCGGGTGCTGGTGAGCGCCTTCCTCGGCGGCGCCTACATCGCGTTCGGCGCGCTGGTGGCGATCACCGTCTCCTCCGGGCTGGACCCGGCGAGGTGGGGGACGCTGCCGACGCTGTTCCTGGGCGCGGCGTTCACCCTCGGCCTGGTGCTGGTCGTCATCGCCGGATCCGACCTGGCCACGGGCAACATGATGCTGGTCCCGCTGGGCGCGATGCGCGGCAAGATCCGGATGGCCGACGTCGTCGGGAACCTGACGCTGGTGCTGGTCGGCAACCTGATCGGCGCGGTCTTCGTGGCCTACTTCCTCGCCGTGCAGACCGGCGTCATCGGGCACGCCGGGGCCAGCGGCACCGCCGGGCTCACCTACCAGCGGCTGGCCGGGATCGCCGCGGCGAAGGCGACCGGCGAGTCGCACTGGCAGGTGTTCCTGCGCGGCGTGGGGTGCAACTGGCTGGTCTGCCTGGCGGTGTGGATGTCGCTGGCGGCGCGGAGCGTCTCCGGCAAGATCCTGGCGATCTTCTTCCCGATCATGGCGTTCGTCGCGATGGGCTTCGACCACGTCGTCGCCAACATGTTCTTCCTGCCCGCGGCGATCTTCGCCGACGTCCCGGGCCTCGGCTGGGGCGACGTGCTGGTCAACTGGCTCCTGGCCGGCGTCGGCAACCTGGTGGGTGCGGTGATCTTCGTGGCGACGTCCTACTGGTACCTCTTCCTCAAGGACCAGCCCGAGGACGCCGAGGAGAAGTCGGGCGCCGCCGTGGCGGAGCCTGCCGAGCGCGCCTAGTCACACCGACCGAGTACGCCGCTGCCGGGTAGCCGGCATCCGGCATTCCCGTCGTACGCTCACATGACTGCCCTCGGGCAGTCGTGCCCCCGTATCGACGCGACGCAGGAGAACCCATGACCGCCACCCAGCAGAGCCGCCCCACGACCCTGACCCACTGGGTCGCCGGCCATCCGGTGGAGGGCACGAGCGGGCGGCACTCGGAGGTGACCAACCCCGCGACCGGTGAGGTCACCGCACAGCTGCCGCTGGCCTCGCGCGACGAGGTGGGCGCGGCCGTGGCGGCCGCGCGTGCGGCGTTCCCGGAGTGGCGCGACGCGTCGCTGGCCCGGCGTACCCAGGTGATGTTCGCCTTCCGCGAGCTGCTCAACGCGCGCAAGGACGAGCTCGCCGCGATCATCACCGCTGAGCACGGCAAGGTCCTGTCCGACGCGCTGG
>JAOPVN010000290.1 GCA_025966175.1 Modestobacter sp.
GCGGGAGGAGGCGCTCGACGAGCTGGAACGCCGCGATCCGGCCGGCTTCGCGCGCTGGCTCGCCGAGGGCGCGACGGTCGACAGCGATCCGGCGCGGTACGTGTCCGGCGATCCCGCGGCCGGCTACGACGCCGCCTGACGGGCTCGCTCAGCTGCGGTCGGTCAGTCCGATGATCAGGGCGCTGAGGTCGACCGCGCCTGGGTCGGGCAGCGTCCGGGCCGCGGCGTCCATCGTCTCGAGCACGGCGGCGTCCAGCCGGTCGGCGATCCCGGCCGTCTGCAGCGCCGCGCGGATCAGCCGCGCGTCCTTGGCGGCACCGGTCAACCCGAAGCTGACCGGGAACTGCCCGGAGATCATGTTGGCGCCCTTGACGTGGGCGTAGGGGGTGTCCAGCGGGCCGCCCTCGATGGCGGACAGGAAGTGCTGCGGGTCCACGCCGAGGCCGCGGGCCAGGGCGATCGACTGCGCCGTACCGGCGGTGATCATGAACAACCAGGCGTTGCAGGCCAGCTTGAGCCGGCTGCCGGCCCCCGCCTCCCCGAGCCACAGCGTCTTCGAGCCGAGCGCGTCGAACACCGGGGCGAGCTGCTCGCGGGTCTGCTCCGGGCCGGAGGCCAGCAGGACCAGGGCGCCCTTCTCCGCGGGCTCCTTGGTGCCCAGCACCGGGCAGTCGACGAGGACGAGGCCCAGCTCCGTGGCCGCGGCGATGGTGCGTTCGACTCCCTCCACGCCGACGGTGCTGCACTGCAACCAGGTGGTGCCGGCCGGCGCGGCAGCCTGCCGGACGACGTCGATGACCGCGTCGGCGTCGAAGAGCATGGTGAGGACGACGTCGGCCCCGGCGACCGCCTCGGCGGGGGAGCCGAACGCCTCCGCGCCGGTGTCGGTGAGCGCCTGCGCCTTCTCCGCGGCCCGGTTCCACATCCGTACGGGGATCCCGGCCCGGCGCAGTGACCGCACCATCCCGGCGCCCATCGTGCCCGTGCCCAGGACCGCCACCACCGGGTTCGTCATGCCCCGATCCTCACCCGGGTCGGGGCGCGCGGCAGCCTGAGCGCGGGCGGTGCCGGTAACCTCGGCAGCAGCTGCCCGCCCCATTAGCTCAGTGGTAGAGCACTCGCCTTGTAAGCGAAAGGTCGTCCGTTCAATCCGGACATGGGGCTCCGCGCCGGTCACCCGATCATGGGTGCACCAGGATCTTCACGTTCTCGGCCTTGTTCTCGATGAGCTCGTGGAATCCGGCGCCGACGATGTCGTCCAGGGCGATCCGGCCGGTGATGAACTGCTCGGGCTCCACGCTGCCGTCGGCCAGCAGGCCGATGGTGGCCTCGTGGTCGTTGCAGTAGGCCAGTGAGCCGATCACCGACACCTCGTTGAAGACCAGGTCGTTCATCGCGACGGTGGCCGCGTGGCCCCAGATGGCCACGTTGACGACGGTGCCGCCGCCCTTGGTGCACTGCACCGCCTGCGCGAGCGCCGTGTCGAACCCGGCGCACTCGAAGGACACGTCGGTGCCGCGCCCGCCGGTGAGCTCCTTCACCGCGGCCACGATGTCGGTGTCCGTCGGGTCCAGCACCGTCGTGGCACCGGCGGTGGAGGCCTTCTTCTTGCGGACGTCGGCGGGCTCCACGACCACGATCTCGGTGGCGCCCGCCGCGCGCAGCGCCGCCGTCGTCACCAGCCCGATCGGCCCGGAACCGAACACGGTCGCGGTCATCCCGGGACCGACCCCGCCCAGCCGGACGGCGTGGTAGGCCACCGCGAGCGGCTCGACCAGGGCGCCGACGTCGGTGCCCAGGTCGCCGATCGGGAAGGTCCGCCGCGCGTCGGCGACCACGTACTCGCTGAACCCGCCGCCGCCTCCGGACAGGCCGATGAAGCCCAGCACGTCGCAGATGTTGTAGCGGCCCTCCCGGCAGCGCGCGCAGGTGCCGCAGGTCAGGTAGGGCTCGACGACGACCCGGTCGCCGAGGGAGAAGCCGGTGACCCCGTCGCCGAGGTCGGCCACCACGCCGGCGAACTCGTGGCCGAGGGCGACCGGCATCTCCTCCCCGGTGAGCGCGTGCGGGCTGCCCGGGGGCGGGCAGAAGATCGGGCCGTCGAGGTACTCGTGCAGGTCGGTGCCGCAGATGCCGCACCACTCCACCTGCACCTTGACCTGGCCCGGACCGGCCTGGGGCTCGGGGACGTCCTCGATCCGGATGTCCTCGGGGCCGTGGTACATGGCTGCCTTCATGGTGTCTCCCTGGTCGTCGGTGCTGGTCGTCGGTGCTGGACGTGCGGGATCCGGTGCCGTTCGGTGCAGGGTGGTCAGGCCATCGGCGCGGGGGCCGGAGCCGGAGTGGGCGCCGGTGCAGCCGCGGCTGCCGGGCGGCGGACCAGCCCGAAGGACTCCAGGCCGACGACGTAGAAGAGGGTCCAGAGCACCAGCCAGTCGAAGAAGCCGAGCGCGTTGCCGTGCACCGAGGCGACGACCCCCGGCTCGTGGAGCACGGAGCCGGCGAAGCCGTGGTAGTAGCCGAGGAAGCTCGCGACCGCGAGGACGAAGGTGATCGCCACCCGGCTCGCGGCCACCGAGATGGCGCTGCGGCCGAACCCGCGATTGCCGAACCCGTTCTGCCACATGATCATCCAGAACGCCCAGCACACCCCGATCTGCGCGGGGAACTGGTGGATGCCGCCGCCCAGCGCGTCCACGGCGGCCGAGCCGAGCAGCAGTCTGCTGAGCGGGAGCAGGGCGAGGTAGAGCACCGTGCCCAGCGCGAGGTTGCCGACGGTCGCCGCCAGCGCGGTCCGCCAGCCGGGGCCGGCCAGCCGCCACGGCCAGTTGTCCGTGCAGATGCCGGTCAGCAGCGTGGCGACGATGAGGCAGTAGAAGAAGCCGAGAACGGTGTCCAGGCTCATCAGGGCCGCCCCCGGTGGGGTGGCCAGCGAGACCGCGGGTAGCCCGAACACGGTGAACAGCAGGAGGGTCGGCACGGCGAGGAAGGCGATGTCGCAGGCGCCCACCAGCGGCTGGCGGAGCCCGAGGGACACCCACGGCCAGTGCCCCCAGTTCAGCACGGCCATCACGTAGGTGAAGAAGGCGAAGAGGACGAACAGTGCGCCGGTGAAGTAACCCAGCCCGCCGGCGCGGTCGGCGGCGAAGTCCGGGTCGAGCCGGCCCAGCCCGGCCGACAGTGCCCAGGTCACCAGGACGGCGAAGACGGCGGTGCACGCCATGATCGCCAGCCCGCGCAGCGGCTGCCGCAGCCGGGTGAAACCGGCGAACTCCAGGTTGAAGCCGGCGAAGACGATGAAGAGGATCGCCCAGAACAGCGCGGCGTTGAACGGCAGCGGGTAGAAGTGCCACGGGCTGAACTCCGGGTCGGCGAGCAGCCACCACGACGCCACGGACAGGACGACCACCACGGCGAGGTTCCCGGCGCCCAGCGCGGCCCAGTGCCTGCCGGTGAGGGCGGTCGGGTCGGCTGGTGCCGGTGCTTCCTGCGGCTGTGTCCTGACGGTCATCGGAGTGCCTCCTCGCCGTGGCCACCGTGGGCGCTGCCGCCCAACGGTCAGCTCCCCGGGAGCTCCGCCGGAAGGGTTGCGGCCGGGTTGCACCCGCAGACCTGCACCGGGATGGGGCGGCTGCAACCCCGCTGCAACGCTTCCCTTCCCGGCCCCGCGCCGGTGACGGTGCTCGCTCGAAGGGCACCGGCCGTCGCCGGACGAGTCGGCGCCTTCGAGGAGGGGGTGTCGATGGTCGCCAGCATGCGGACGACGGCGCTTTCTGCCCGCGGGGCGCTCAGGACCGTGGCCCAGCGGATTGTGATCCACGACACTCCCTGCATGAGTGCTGGCGTCGCCGCGGGTTCCGGCTCGGGGCACCTGTTCGAAGCTGCCGTGCCGGCCGGGGAGGATCCCGGCCGCTACGCCCGGCTGCTGCGCCAGATCCGCGACGCGGCGCTCGCCGGCGCCCGCCCGCCGGCGTCCGCCCGTCCGCTGGTCGACGACTCGTGGCGGCGCACCCTCGGCTACGGCATGGACCCCGACCGGGGCCGCTCCCTGTCGGACCCCCTGGGGTCCGAGGAGGTCGAGCACCGGCGGCGCGGCCGGCTGGCGCGGGTGCTGCCGGTGCTCGGCGACGTGCTGCTGCCTGCCGCGGAGGACGCCGGCCACGTGATGGTGGTGGTCGACGCCCAGGGCGTGGTGCTGTGGCGCGACGGCCCGGCGAAGGTTCAGCGCCACGCGGAGCGGCTCGGGTTCGCCGTGGGCGCCGACTGGAGCGAGAGCAGCGTCGGGACCAACGCCATCGGCACGGCGCTGGTGGTGGAGCACCCGGTGCAGATCTACTCCGCCGAGCACTTCGTGAAGACCCACCACTCCTGGACCTGCGCCGCCGCCCCGATCCTGGATCCGGTCACCGGCGAGCTGATCGGCGTGGTGGACGTCAGCGGTGCCGCGGCCACCGTCCACCCGAGCACGTTGGCGCTGGTGGACGCGGCGGCGCGGATGGCCGAGTCCTGGCTGCGCGAGCAGCACCACGCCGCGCTGGACGCGCTCCGGGCGACCGCCTCCCCGATGCTCGCCGGCAGTCACGCACCCGCCTTGGTCACCGACCGGGACGGGTGGGTCGCGGCAGCCGTGGGGGTGACCCCGATCGAGCGGCTCGCGCTGCCGCCGGCGGGGGAGTCCGACCACGTCTGGCTGCCCGCCCTCGGGTCGTGCCGCCTCGAGCCGGTGCCCGGCGGCTGGCTGGTCCGCCTGCTCGACGACGCCGCGCCGGAGGAGGCCTCGACCACCGTCGAGATCGATCTCCGGGACGGCCGCGGGCCGGTGCTCCGCATCGAGTCCGGTGCCGGCCGGTGGTCCCACCGGCTCAGCCCACGGCACGCCGAGCTGCTGCTGCTCCT
>JAOPVN010000292.1 GCA_025966175.1 Modestobacter sp.
CCGCCACTACATCGGTGGGCTCCTGGCGCACGCGCCGTCCCTGCTGGCCTTCACCAACCCGACGGTCAACAGCTACCACCGCCTGGTGCCCGGCTACGAGGCACCGATCAACCTGGTCTACTCCGCCCGTAACCGCTCGGCCTGCACCCGCATCCCGATCTCGGGTGACAACCCGAAGGCCAAGCGCATCGAGTTCCGGGTGCCCGACCCGTCGGCCAACCCGTACCTGGCCTTCTCGGCGATGCTGATGGCCGGCCTGGACGGCGTCCGGAACAAGATCGAGCCCCCGGCCCCGGTCGACAAGGACCTCTACGAGCTGCCGCCCGAGGAGGCCCTGGGTATCGAGAAGGTGCCCGCGTCGGTGGACGCCGTCCTCGACCGGCTCGAGGTCGACCACGACTACCTGCTCGACGGTGGCGTGTTCACCCCCGACCTGATCGAGACCTGGATCGAGTACAAGCGGACCAACGAGATCGACCCGATCCGGCTGCGCCCGCACCCGCACGAGTTCGCGATGTACTACGACATCTGATCGAACCAGCGGGCTGACCTGCGGCTTTACCGCAGGTCAGCCCGCTCAGTCCCCAACGGGTCCCCACGAGCCGTCAGCACAGCAGCTACGGCGGCCCGTGCGGACTCGTCGCTGTCGGGCCACGGGTGCCCGTAGGTGTCGAGCGTCGTCCTGGCACTCCCGTGCCGGAGTCGGTGCTGGACGACCTTCCCGTCGAGCCCGCTGCCGATGGGCAGAGACGCCCAGTAGTGCCGCAGATCGTGGAAGCGAAACGCCTCCGGGAGCCCGGCGACCTTCGGTCGCGCCGACCGGATCGCTCGTTCGATCGCCCACGTCGAGGTCTGCCGACCGGTGCGGTCGGTGACGACGTAGTCCCCACCCCACCGCGCCACTGCCGCTGAGAGTTCCAACGCCAGCTCGCGCGGTATGGGGAGGGACGTGCTGGAGATGTCCGTCTTGAGCTCCTCGCCGTCGCCCTGCTGCACCGGCCGCACGATCCCGCGCATGAAGTCGACGTCGGTGACTCGCAGGCCGACGACCTCGGCGGTCCGCAGACCCACGAAGGCCCCCGAGCAGGATCGCTGGGCGCAGGTTGCCGGCGACGGCATCATGCAGCGCCCACACCTGCTCGGTGGTGGCGACGTAGGGCCGTTGGCTGCCGGCTCGTGGCGAGGTGCGCCGGGAGCACGGGCTTCGCGCCAGCAGCCCGTCGTGCACCGCGTCGCTCATGATCTGCGACAGCCGCGAGTGGAGCGCGTAGACGTAGCTGTCGGCCAGGCCGTCGACCTTGAGCTTCACCCTCCACGACCGCACTGCGGACGGGCGC
The DNA here is from genome assembly GCA_025966175.1 of Modestobacter sp. Taxonomy (GTDB): domain Bacteria; phylum Actinomycetota; class Actinomycetes; order Mycobacteriales; family Geodermatophilaceae; genus Modestobacter. The sequence continues at coordinate 1,338 of JAOPVN010000292.1, forward strand.
ACCGCTGACAGCGGCATGGCGCCGAACGCCGCAGTGATCTGGGCGACGTGCACCTGCGCCTGACGCACGGTCCGTGGGCGCCGGGTGGCGTATCCGTCAAGCCACGTCTGGCACCACTCAGTGACCGTCGTCCGGGCGATCTTCGGGTCGACGTAGGTCCCGGTCACCTGGCTGGCCGTGACCTCGTCGAGCCACCGCTGCGCCTTGGACTTCTCCTCGTCGGGGAACCCCTGGGTGACCTCGTTGCCCGCGGCGTCCTTGTAGCGCGCCCGGTAGCGCATCCCCTGCCCGTGGCGGGGCGCTCGGGACGCGCTTCCCCGTCACCGGGTCGCTGACGTACCACCGGTCCTGAACACTGCGAAATGCCACAAGGCTCTCCCTCGGTCGGCCGGTGGGCGTCCTGATGAGCAGTCGGCGATGGCCGTCCTCACCGGATCTACTGAGCAGCCAGTGGGGCTCTCCGCCGGTCTCGCCAACAAGGTGGAAGCGAGACTGCCCCTCAGTCAAGGGGCGGGGCACCTCCCTGGCCGTCCTGGGAGGCGATGTAGGCGCGGAGGTCATCGCGGCGGTAGAGGACGCGGCGTCCGAGGCGAAAGCTGCGCGGCCCGGTCCCTAGATGCCGCCAGTACCGAAGAGTGGCGACGGGCGCACGGAGGAGCTCGGCGGCCTCGCCGATGGTGAGCAGTTCCAGCTCGGGGCTGACGGGTCGGTCGGGCATGGCTGCCTCCGAAGGGGGTCGACTGTGGTGGGTCTGTCAGCTCCTGCAGGCGTCCCCGTGCCGCCATCCGTGACAGCGTCGCCCGGCACGGTCCCCGCTGGTGACTGAGCACGGCTCACCGCCCGGACATGTGCACCAGCGCTGCGGCTCGGCATCCGGGGCACGGCCGGCTCCGGCGGGCGGACACCATTGCCAAGCAGGCCGGCGGCCGCTCCACTGGTCGGCCTGGTGTCCCGGTGCTCGGACGAGGTGGCCGCCGCGTCGCTGTGCTCGACAGCCACCTGCTCGTCCTGTCGAGGAGTGGCGTAGCGAGCTGCCTCGCGTGCGGCGAGCACGGCGGCATGGGCGGGACCGAGGTCGGCACGGTCGCGGACGAACACAGCGATCCACTGCTCCCGCGCCTCGGTCAGGTTCACGGCGACCAGGTGTGCGGTGTTCGATTCGCGACCGCGGGTCATCCCGACGTAGGCCGACGCTGCACCGGTGTGCTCACCGATCACCACGTGGGCGGTCGTGACGGTGTCACCTTGGACGCCGTGCGCGGTGCTGGCGTAGGCAAGCGCCACGTGCGCCGCGACGTAGTCGGCCGGCAGTGACAAGCTTCCGGCACCGGACGGGGTGACACTCCTCTTGGCCGAGGCGGTGGGGGTGACGTCGGCCGGGGCGACCGTGAGGCCTCCGTGCCGTTCGGAACGAAGTCTTTCGACGGCGCGAACAAGACTCGCTACGGCGACTTCCTGAAGGGATTGCGACAAACTCGTTGGGAATTGCTGGTTGTCGCTAGTCGATCATCCGGCGTGCAGCAGGTGTGATAGCGCGATCTTGATCGCTGAGTCGTGGATGAGAACCCCGAGGGGATTGCGACTGCCGGCCGCCGACGTCTCGCCACATTGGTGAGTCAGGCACGGTGAGGCGTATGGCGCGCCCCCCTCAGGCGCGCTGGATTATCGCCGTAGAGCACGTGAGTTTTCTCCGGTCAGAGGGCACTCCGGTCGGCGCCTCACGAGTCGCCGAGGGGAGTGTTCAGGTGGAGGTGCTGTTTGACAGCGGGCAGACTTGCGGCCTGTGTCAGCAGACGACCGTGCTGAACCCCGTAGGCGGAGAGTTGTCGGCCGCTTCGGCGATGGCTGTCGGGAGTGTCGTGGTGCTACCGGTGTGATCACCTCCACGCCGCAAGTCCTGGACGGCGGCAGCGCCGAGCACCGTATGGCCAGGGGACGGGCTGGGGTCCTCGCGCTAGTCGGTCTACTGGCCTGTGCCGCGCAGGTGATCGCGGTAGGGCGTTCGCCGGTGCCGGTTGGCATGGTCCTGCCCGATGCCTTCAGCGGAATTCTCTCGCCCCGCCGGCTGGGCGGAGGCGCTCCCGCCGCGATTGTGATCGTGAGCTCCGCGCTGCTCCTCTCATGCTGGTGGTACATGCTGGGCGAGGCGCGGGGAGGCCGCCTGCCGATGCGACGTGCCACGTGGATCGTGGTCGCCTGGGCGGTCCCAATCCTCCCGGGGCCCCCCTTGTTGAGTTTCGACGCCTACGCATATCTGGCGCAGGGTCAGATGCTGGCCCGCGGGCTCGACCCCTACTCGGTTGGCCCCGTGACGCTGGGATCAAACCCCATCCTGAGCATGGTCGACCCCCTGTGGCGGTCCTCGCCGGCTCCCTATGGCCCAGTCACCCTGCTGATGCTGCGGTTGGTGGCAATGGCTCACGTGGGTCCCACCACGGCCGTCCTAGTGCTGCGACTGCTCGCCCTCCTGGGCGTCGCCGCCGCGATAATCGGCGCTCTGCTACTTAGCCGCCCGGAGCGACGACCGGTGGTCTTGGTTCTCACAGCCGCCAACCCGATAACGCTGTTGCACCTGGTGGGGGGCCTGCACATCGACGCCGTCCTTTCCGGCCTCGTCGTTGTCGCGCTTCTCGCTTTGCAGGCCGGTCGCGCCCGGTCTGCACTGGTCATTGCCGGTGTCGCGCTCGCGTGCAAGGTCACCGTCCTACCGCTGTTCTTGCTCCTTGCCGTGATCCTCGTGCGGCGCCAGGGCGGGCGCGTCGTCTGGCTGGCGCTCGGAGCTTTGATCGCGCCGTTTGCGGCCTCCGGTCTGGTCATGGACCGGCCGTGGGGCTTCATTCACGCACTGGTCGTTTCCGGAGCGGCCCCGCCGTGGTATGCGCCGGCGTCCATCGTCGGCCTCGTCGCGGAGGGAGCGGCCGCTGCCGTGGGAGCGCCGGTCGGGTGGCACGAAGCTCATCTCGCAGGCATGGGCCTAGTGCTCGTAGTCGGTGCGGTCGTGGTGGCCAACGTGTTGCGGTGGGCCTGGCTCGACGCCGGCCCTGACGCGGCGGGGAGGGACATGGTCCGCGCCGGCGTCGTGCTCCTGGTGCCCGTCTTGGCTCTGCCTTCCCTGTTCGGTTGGTACCTGGGTCCGGCCGTGTTCGTCGTCGCGGCCGCGTCCGGCGCCCGAGGGCGCCGTGTGCTGGTGGCCCTGTGCAGTTTGCTGTCGTTCAGCTCCCTGCCGGCGATGTACGGCGCGTTTCCTTGGCTGCTCGTGGTGGCCTGGGGTGTCGCGCTCGGCGTATGCGTGGCGAGTGTCCGACGACACCGGTGGACCGGTGAAGCCGCCGGACCGCCAGTCACACCGGAGCCGGCCGCCGCCAGAACCGCTACTTCGCCTGCGGATCCGTTGGCAGCCGATCTCGGTCCGGTATCCAGGCCCGTTTCACGGATGCTCCCAATCGCAGTTGGTACCGCAGAGTCCCTGGTGGTGTCGGTGCTCGTGGCACTCGTCGCCATGCCGGGCGCCCAGGCCACCGACGAGGCTGACGCCGCCACGCGGGCCAAGCTGGCGAGCCGTTCCAGGGAAGTCATCAGCATCGGTGAACTAGTTCAGATTGCCTATCCCGGCCGGCAGCTTGCCGCCATCTTGGCCCAGCCTGTGCAGCGGACGACCGTCGTCACCCACTTCGACGTCGAGCTCGTGCTGCCCGGCCGGGGGGCGTGCTGGATCCAGGTCGGCGTACCTGCCCGGGGCCTCGCGACCCGGCTGGCAGAGCCGCAAGGCGTCGCCCCGAAGGACCGCCCACCCTGCCCTGAGCCGTTGCCGCCCGCGAGCCAGCCGCCGCTCGACAGCGCAAGGCTCGGGCCCAGATAAGGGAGGGGCGCGCGGTGCCGGAGCACGGTCAATGCGTTCGCCAGGTCAGTGACCGCAGCGAGCCGCCCCTGTCCTCGTAGACGTCCGGGACAAGGTCGGGTCTCCGCCGCCCCGCCTCGTGAGCACGGCTGTCGACGGCAGGATGGAAGCTGACTCAGCCTGCGCACGTGATTGTTGACGTGCAGACGGCGGTCACGTCAGGGGCCATCAGATCGGTAGCGTGCATGGATCGCCGACTCATCGTTGAGCGCACTCCCCCGTCCGTGCGGCAGCCCGCGCACGTGGTCGGGTCGGTGGGCGCCCGGCGGTGGTGACTCCGGATCGGGTGGCGGCCGCCGTGCAGAGGTGAGCGGTGGGGAAGACGCTCAATGACGTCGCAGCGACCCTCGGCGTTGGCCGCTCTTCGGTGGTTCGCGCCCTGACCGCCGCCTCCTCGAGCAATGCCCCGCCCGCGGAGCGGGTGCCCCGACGGTCTATGCCGGCGTGACGCGACCACCGCCGCGGTCCCGACCCGCAGGTCAGCTGGCCGACTCGGAGCCACGGCACCGCCGTCGGGCCCGCTGCGAGGACCGGATCCAGTGCGCAAGGGCTCTTGGTCAACGTGGTCAGGATCTATACAGGTCGTCTGCCTAACGTCCTTGGGGTGGCGACTCCATCTTCGATGTCCGCGCGGCCTCGCACGACTGCTGGGAACTTGCTGAACAAGGTTCCCGAAGTCACCCTGTACTTCTGGATCATCAAGATCCTTTGTACGACCGTAGGCGAGTCGCTGGCGGACTACATCAACACCTCCCTTGGCTTCGGGCTCGGCGGCACCGCCGGGCTTTTCAGCGTGCTGCTGGCGGTGGCGCTGGGCGTGCAGTTCCGGGCGAGGCAGTACGTGCCGGCGGTCTACTGGATCGTCGTCGTCTTGGTCAGCGTGACGGGCACGCTCTACACGGACATCCTGACCGACCAGATGGGTATCGCCCTCAGTCTGAGTAGCGCGGTGTTCACGCTGCTGCTCATCGCGGTGTTCGGCATCTGGTACGCGCGGGAGCGCACGCTGTCCATTCACAGCATCAACTCCGTTCCGCGCGAGAGCTTCTACTGGCTCACCGTCCTGGTGACCTTCGCCCTGGGCACCGCGACGGGCGACTGGATCCTGGAGCTCACGGGGTGGACGCCCGGCCAGTCCGTGCTGCTCCCGATCACTCTGATCGCCGTCATCGCCCTGGGCTGGCGGTTGGGCGCGAACGCGGTCCTCGCCTTCTGGCTGGCCTACATCCTCACCCGTCCGCTGGGCGCGAACCTCGGTGACTACCTCGGGCGTCAGCCGGCTGAGGGTGGCCTGGGTGTCGGTCTGTTCGCCACGAGCCTGATCTTCCTGGTCGCCATCTCGGCCATCGTGTTCTACCTCGCCCGCACGCGCGTCGACGTGATCCGACCTGGACAGGAGACGGCTCCTCGGCCGACGACGGTCGGTCGGGAGCGGCTGGTGCTCGCGGGTTGGGCGGTAGCCGCCTCGGTGGCTGGTGTCGTCGTGGGCGTGGCGGCGAGCAACAACACCGGCGGTGCCGCTCTTGCCGAAGCGCCGGCGCCCGTTGCCTCGTTGGCCCCAGGGCAGAAGGCCCAGCCCTTCACGCCGGCCGATCTGGGTTCGATCACGGCCATCAGCAAGGACACGCTCAGCCTTGTGCAAGGCGGTCAGCAGAAGAGCGCCGCGGCCCGCGCGACGGATCTGGAGACGGCCTGGGATGACGCGGCCGCGTCCCTGCAGGCCAAGAACCCCGATCGCTGGCAGACCCTGGACGGTCAGGTCGACGCCGTCCTGACGAGCGTCCGGGCGAAGAAGCCCGATCAGGCGGCCGAAGTCACGGCACTCACCACCCTGCTCAACTCTCTCGCCGGCTAGCCCTGATCTTCCGTGCGCCCGTGGAGCAGGGCTGACCTCGTCAGGTGATGAGGTGACCGTCGGGTTCGTGATCGTCGTCGCTTGCCGGTGGAAGTCCGGTCCGGGTGGCTGCCAGGGAACCCGGTACGGCATGGCGCATCTGTGAGGGTCGCGGGACCCGTCACGAGGCAGCCGGTGCGAACCCGGTTCGCGGCGGGCGCCGGGCGCGTGGCAGGGAACCTGTCGCGCCGGCTGGGACTGGGCGAGGGCGCCATCATCGGTGGCCGGCTCGCACTGGCCGTGGACCGACGTGCGCTGGCGCACCTCGCCGCGGGACGTCGAGTGGTGCTGGTGACCGGTACCAACGGCAAGACCACCGTCGCGCACCTCCTGGCCGCGATCCTGCGCACAGCCGGTCCGGTGGCGCACAACGACACCGGCGCGAACATGGCCGACGGGGCGGTCGCCGCACTGCTGGCCCGGCCGGATGCGGGCGTGGCGGTGCTGGAGGTCGACGAGCTGCACCTGGCCAACGTCGCCGGGCAGGTGCGGCCGGAGGTGGTGGTGCTGCTGAACCTGACTCGCGACCAGCTCGACCGCAGCACGGAGGTCGCCGCCGTGGCCGCAGCGATCCGTGGTGTCCTTCAGGACCAGCTCTTCGCGACGGTCCTCGCCAACGGCGACGACCCGGTGGTCGTCGCGGTCGCCGACGGACTGCCGCGGGTCCAGTGGGTCGCGGCCGGCGGCAACTGGGTGGGTGATGCGGCGTTGTGCCCCCGCTGCGGCCGACCCGTGCACCGTGCGGGCATCCTGTGGGACTGCTCCTCGTGCGGGCTGCGCCGTCCGGAGCCGGACTGGCAGTTGGCCGACGGCGTGGCCCGCGGTGCCGGGTCGGCGACGCCCCTGACCGTGCAGCTGCCGGGTGAGTACAACCTGCGCAACGCGCTCACCGCCGTGGCCGCCGCGGCAATCCTCGGGGTCCCTTCGGACCGGGCGGGGGCGGCGCTCGCGGAGGTCCGGTCGGTGGCCCACCGCTACGCCGTCGTCGAGCACGGCGCGCAGCAGGTGACCCTGCTGCTGGCGAAGAATCCTGCCGGCTGGCGAGAAGTCCTGCCGCTACTGCCGAAGGCCGACGGGCTGCTGCTGGCCCTCAACGCCCGGGAGGCCGACGGCCGGGATACCTCCTGGCTGTGGGACATTCCCTTCGAGCAGCTGCCCGCCCGCCCCACGGCGGTTGCCGGCGAGGCCGCCGCGGACCTGGCGTTGCGCTTGGCCTACGCCCAGACCGCCCACCTCCTGGTCCACGACCCGCTGCAGGGGCTGCGCCTGCTCCCGCCCGGAAAGATCACCGTGGTCGCCAACTACACCGCCTTCAGCGGGCTCTGGCACAGCCTTGAGCGGAGGGACACACCGTGAGCGGCGAGTCGGCCGTCCGCATCGCACTGCTGCTGCCCGACGTGCTGGGCACCTACTCCGACCGGGGAAACGCCACCGTGCTAGCTCAGCGGCTGCGCTGGCGCGGGATCCCAGTCGAGGTGCTCGAGGTGACCGCGGACACCACCCCACCCACCGACTGCGAGATGTTCGTTCTGGGCGGAGGTGAGGACGCCGCCCAGGCTTACGCCGCGGAGTGGCTGGACCGGCACCGGCCGCTGCGCACCGCGATGCTGGCCCGGCAGGTCCTCGCCGTCTGTGCCGGGCTGCAGCTCCTGGGGCAGTGGATGCAGACCGCGGCCGGGGACCGGATCGCCGGCGCCGGGATCCTCGACCTCACCACCTCCGCCGGCCGCCACCGCGCGGTTGGCGAGGTCGTCGCCGAGGCCACCGCGCCGGGAGTCGCGCTGCTGACCGGCTTCGAGAACCACCTTGGGCACACCACCCTGGGCCCGGACACCGCACCGCTGGGCCGTGTCGTCGTCGGAGTCGGCAACGGCGACGGCACCGACGGCGCGCTCACCGACTCCGTCATCGGCACCTACTTGCACGGGCCCGTCCTGGCCCGCAACCCCGACCTCGCCGACCTGCTGCTGCGCCGCGCCACCGGCCTCACCCTCTCCCCGCTGCAGGTCCCCGGGGAGGACGAGGCCCGGCGGCTGCACTTGCACATCCAGCGTCGCCCGCACCATCCGCTGGGAATTCGCCTGGGACAACAGGGCGTGGCGCCCAGCCCTCCGGCGTCCTCCCGGCAGAAGAGAGCAGGGCGCGGCGCCCCAGGCTCGCCCGGCTGCGAGTAGACGAAGCTCCTTCGCGCGGGGAGCGCCGGTCTGACCGAAGGTCAGGTGGGCCCGGGTCTCGCCCGTGGTTGCGGTTGGGTGCCGGCACGACGGGTGCGGAAGCGCAGAGGTCAATCCCGACGCACGTCTCCTCGCACCGGCGCTCTGCAGGCGCGGCCGAACGGCTGGACGGCGATCTGGGAGCAGCCGGTGGGATCGTTCGGGCAGCACGGAGCCACGCGGTTAGTTGCTCCCGGTCCGGAGACGACAGAGTCGCGTCGGCTAACCACAGGCACCGATCAAGGACTCGGCCGGACGTCCAGTCGCCGACGATCAGGTAGGCGTTGTTGAAGCCCGCGCCAGCCGGGCGAGCACGTCCTTCAGGTGGTACTCAACGCGACTCCACGAAACGACGAGACGTCCCAGTTCGACGTAGCGCGCGTCGTCGTAACCGTCGTACTCGCCGAACTCCGGCCATCCCGCCGGCCCATCTTCCACGTGCTCAGTGAACCAAGACCCCGCCACCCGGTGCGGAGGGCGGTGAGCCCGGGCGAAGCAGGGATGCCTTTACCGCAGGAGGGTGCTGCCGCCAGTCCCCATCCAGTCCCCAAGACGCTCAACCGGCGCCGTTCACGACCACTTCTGATCAACTACGAATTCCCAGGTCAGGGGGCCGAACCAAAGACTTCCAGCGGTGGCGAGACACCGGGTTGGAGTTCGCGATGTACTACGACATCTGAGTCGTAGGGGCCGGCACCGGCCCTGCTGCACGCCCACAGCCCCCGCCGGGGATCCGCCCGGCGGGGGCTGTGCTGTGTCCGGCGGCCGATCCGGGGTGACCACCGGCGCGTACCGGCGGAGGGCGCGGGTACTCGGACGCCAGTCGCAGCAGCGCGACGCCGGAACCCCGGCGGCCTCCTGCCGCCCAGGTGCCAGCCGGAGGCCCGAGCCCGTGCCGTGAGCACCGTCGGCCAGGATCGCCTCGCGCAGCCGACGGGGGCCGCCACCCAGGAGAGCCCCGTGATCCAGTACCAGACGTTCATCGAGACAGCCGGCTCGCAGGCGGACACCGCCGACAGCGACGAATCGCGACGAGCGGTGGAGGCGGTGATCGGCGCCGTCGCCGTCGCGCTGGACGAACCCGACCGGGGCCGGTTGACCGACGCGCTGCCCGGTTCGCTCCGCGGCGCCGCCGACGTCTCCGGCCCCGCGGCGCCGGTCGAGGACGAGGCCGACCTGGTCCGCGACGTGAGCAACCGGACCGGCTGCCCGCCGCAGCGGGCCCGCCGCTACACCCACGCCGTCCTCGCCACGCTGTCCGACGCCGAGCCGGAGCTGGCCCAGGCCATCGCCCGCGAGCTGCCGCTCGGCGAGGACCTGTTCGAGCCCATCATCGCGGGGGTCACCCCGCGCAGCTCCGGCGTGAGCAGCCAGCTGACCCCCCACCTGCTCGAGCGGGACGACGTCGCGCGGGAACTCGGTCGACTGACCGGGTGGGAAGGCGACGAGCGGCGGCTGCGCCGGACCGTCGTCCTCCCCGCCGACCGCGTGCGGCCGCTGCGCGACGCCGTCGGCCGGGCCGAGCGCGAGATGACCCACCACGCACGGGTGGAGGAACAACAGGGGGCGGTCACGTTCGAGGTCTGGACACGGTCGATCAACCGCGTGACCGACCTGGACGTCGAACTCGCCCGACGGATCAACGAGGCGGTGGAGGCGGTCGGGTCCGCCGGGTGACGGCGCCGCCACCCCGTCACCCGGCCGCCCGCCTCAGCAGCAGCGACTGATCGGGGTCTTCTCCAGGGCCTCGGCCCGGCGTCGCTCGAACTCCCGCCGGGTCAGCGGCGGGTGCCCGTGCTCGGCGCACTCGCGCAGGTAGTCGTCCCAGCGTGCCTCCCCGCTCCACTCCCGCAGGTACCAGCGCACCCCGCGGCCGGCGCGGACGACGGCCGAGCGGACGTCGCCGGCGGTCACGGCCGCCCTCCGTCCCCGGTCCGGGCACCGGCTCCGGCTCCGGCTCCGGCCATGGCCTCGTGCTCGGCGATGGCGCGCTTCTCCTCCGCGGTGGCGAAGAGGTCCGCCGGCTCCACGAGCGTCGAGGGCGTGGGCGGCTCCTCCGTCGTCGGCAGCGAGCCGCCGGCCCGGATGGCACGGACGATCACGACCACGGCGTTGGCGACGACGACGAGCACCAGCACGGCGAAGAAGCTCTGCAGCACCCCGTTGAGCGTGGAGTTGGTGATGACCTGCTGCATCTGGCCGGCGTCCTTGGCCGGCGCCAGCAGCTCCCCCGCTGCCTGCGCGTCGGCGTACCGGTTGCGCTGCGCGAAGTAGCCCAGCGCCGGGTTGTCGCTGAAGACCTTCTGGTAGCTCGCCGTCATCGTGACGACGAGGTCCCAGACCAGCGGGATGCCCGTCACCCAGGCGTAGCGGAGCTTCCCGTGCTTGATCAGCAGCACCGTGACGAGGGTCAGCGCGATCGCGGCGAGCAGCTGGTTGGCGATGCCGAACAGCGGGAACAGCTGGTTCACGCCACCGAGCGGGTCGGTCACCCCGATGTAGAGGACCGAGCCCCACAGCCCGACGACCACGGCGCTGGCGATGATGTTGCCCGGCCGCCACGACAGGTCGCCGAACCGCTTCCACACGTTGCCGATCGAGTCC
>JAOPVN010000425.1 GCA_025966175.1 Modestobacter sp.
CTGGTCGAGCAGTTCCGTCACCCGCTGGGCCGGCGGGCATGGGAGTTCCCGCAGGGCACCTGGAGCGCCGGCGACAGCGGGACGGCCACCGACCTGGCGCGGGCGGAGCTCGCCGAGGAGACCGGCCTGCGCGCCGCGCAGCTGCGCCACCTCGGGCACCTGGACCTGGCCCCGGGACTGTCGACCCAGGAGTTCGACGTCTGGCTGGCCACCGACCTCACCCAGGGCCCGACCGCGCGGGAGGCGAGCGAGGCGGACATGCGCTCGGCCTTCGTCCCCGAGGCGGAGCTGCAGGCGATGATCCGGGACGGCCGCTTCACCGACGGGCCCTCGCTGGCCGCCTACAGCCTGCTGCTGCTCGACCGGAACTGAGCGGGGACCCGGGCCGACGTCATCGTCCCGGAACACGCGGGGTCCACCATCGGGTGCGTGCAGACCGGCGCGCAGCTGACCCTCACCGCGGCCGACCTCGCCGTGCCCTCACTGGGGCCGGCCACCATCCCCTCGCCCCTCGACGGCGGCCTGCTCACCCGCTACGACAGCGTCCACTACGTCGCCGAGACCGACCGGGTGCTGCTGGACGACACCCTGGACATGGCGGTCCGCCGGGGCCTGCCGGTCAACGAGCTGCCCGCCTTCGAGCCGGGCGGCCCCCGGCGGCTGCTGTTCTTCGAGCCACCGCGGACCCGCGTCGGGATCGTCACCTGCGGCGGCCTGTGCCCCGGGCTGAACAACGTGGTCCGCGGCCTGGTCATGGAGCTGCACGGGCACTACGGCGTGACGTCGGTGACCGGGTTCCGCAACGGCTACCGCGGGCTGACCCGCGCCGGCGGAGCCGACACGCTGCCGCTGACCCCGCAGGCGGTGGGCGGCCTCACCGACCAGGGCGGCACCGTGCTCGGCACCTCCCGGGGGAACCAGGACCCGGTGGAGATGGTCGACACCCTGCTCGAGCACCAGATCGACGTCCTGTTCGTCGTCGGCGGCGACGGGTCGCTGCGCGGCGCCCAACGGATCGCCGACGAGGCGGCGCGGCGGGGCGCCGTCCTGGCCCTGATCGGCGTACCGAAGACGATCGACAACGACATCCCGTGGATCGACGCCAGCTTCGGCTTCCAAACGGCGTTCAGCCGGGCCGCCGAGTCGATCCGGGCCGCGCACACCGAGGCCCGGTCGACCCATCACGGGATCGGGCTGATCAAGCTGATGGGCCGGCACTCCGGCTTCATCGCCGCCTACGCGTCACTGGCCAGCGAGGCGGTGGACCTCGTGCTCGTGCCCGAGGTGCCGACCGTGCTGGACGGGCCGCATGGCGTGCTCGAGCACGTGGTGCGGCTGCTCGACCGGCAGGGGCACGCGGTGGTCGTGGTCGCCGAGGGCGCCGGGCAGGACCTGTTCGACGACGGGCCGGTAGCGCGGGACGCCTCCGGCAACACCAAGCTGGCCGACATCGGGGCGCTGCTGCGCGACCGGATCACCGCCCACGTGCAGGACAGCGGGCGCGAGCTCAGCCTGCGGTACGTCGACCCGGGGTACGCCATCCGCAGCGTGCCGGCCAACGCGCACGACAGCGTCTACTGCGCCCGGCTGGCCCAGGCCGCCGTGCACGCCGCGATGGCCGGCCGGACGTCGACCGTCGTCGGGCGCTGGCACGGCCGGTTCGTGCACCTGCCGATCGCCCTGGCCACCGGCAGCCGCAGCCAGGTCGACCCGCACGGTGACCTGTGGCTGTCGGTGCTCGAGGCGACCGGGCAGCCCGTCCACCTCTGAGGAAGGAGCCCCTTCTCAGGCGGCGGCGCGGAGCGGGCGGAGCGCCGTGGTGAGCCGCAGCAGCTCGTCGAGCATGGCCTTGCCGCCGGCCGCGAGCTCGGCGTTGGGCACGAAGGCGCCGTCCTCGGTGAGGAACTGCTGGAAGAACGGGATGGTGGCGGCCTCGACCACCGGCACCATCCGCAGCGCGGTCAGCACCGGCTTCAGCGCGGTCGCCGCCCGCAGGCCGGCCGAGACTCCGCCGTAGGAGACCAGCGCCGCGGCCTTGTCGGCCCACTCGGCGTTGAGGTAGTCCAGCGCGTTCTTCAGCGACGCCGGGAAGGAGTGGTTGTACTCCGGGGTGACGAAGACGAAGGCGTCCGCCCGGCTGACCGTCGCGCTCCAGTTCCGGGTGTGCTGGTGGGTGTACTGCTGCAGCCGCGGGTGGTTCGGCTCGTCGAAGACGGGCAGCGCGACCTCGGCCAGGTCGACCAGCTCGACGTCGAAGCCGCCGTGCTCCTCGGCCAGCTGCTGCACCCAGCGCGCGATGGCCAGGCCCTTGCGACCGGGACGGGTGCTGCCGACGACGACCTGCAGGACGGGCTGGGACACGGGCGCGCTCCTCCAGATGCTTGGTTGAGTGCTCAACCGTACGCCGGTGGCATGAACCGCGCGCTGACCGGGCAGGACACCGGCATGGGCGAGCCCGATCCACACGTCGAGGTCACGGTCACCGCGCAGGACGACGAGTCCGCGGAGATCCGGGTGGTGGGGGACCTCACCGAGGACGCCCGCCGCCCCCTGGTCCGCACGATGACCGACCTGATGCTCCACCTGCCCGGGCTGCGCCGGGTGCGGGTGGACACCAGCGAGGTGACCTTCATGAACTCGGCCGGCATGGCCACGTTGGTCCAGCTGCAAAAGATGGGTCAGCCCCGCGGCATCGACCTGGTCCTCGTCGTGCAGAGCGCGGCGGTCACCCGGCCGCTGCAGCTGAGCGGGCTGTGGCACCGGTTCACGATCATCGACCTCCGGGAGGGCACCCCGGAGACGGTCCACGAGGCGACCCCCCGGCACACCGAGCACAGCTGACCCACTCAGTCGATCAGCTCCACCGCCCGGAGCCCCGCACCGACCGCCGTCCGCACGCCCCGCGCCGCCGACTCGACGGCCACCTCGGCGAACTTGAGGACGTGCTCGTCGCCGTGCGTGGCCGCCCGGACGACCAGCTCGTCGACGGCCCGGTCCACCGGCGGCCCCGGCACCGCGGTCGCGCTGCGGTACTCGGCGTCCAGCGCGGCGACGGTCACCGCCGCCGCCCCGTACGTCGGGATCCACAGCTCCCGCGGGAGCGAGGGCAGCACCAG
>JAOPVN010000307.1 GCA_025966175.1 Modestobacter sp.
CAGCGGCACCTGCCAGGCCCAGCCGCGGTCCGGATCGCCGTAGAAGTGGAACTCGTCCATGACGACGAGGCCGATGTCGGCGTCCGCGCCCTCGCGCAGCGCGATGTTGGCCAGCACCTCGGCGGTGCAGGCGATGATCGGCGCCCCGGCGTTGACGCTGGCGTCGCCGGTGAGCATGCCGACGTTGGCCGCGCCGAAGACCCCGCAGAGCGCGAAGAATTTCTCGCTGACCAGCGCCTTGATCGGCGCGGTGTAGTAGCTGCGCCGTCCGGCCGCCAGCGCGACGTACTGCGCACCGGTCGCCACCAGGGACTTGCCGGAACCGGTCGGGGTGGCGAGGACGACGTTCGCCCCACTGACCAGCTCGATCAGCGCCTCCTCCTGCGCCGGGTACAGGACGGTGCCGGAGTCCTCGGCCCACTGGGCGAAGCGCGCGAACAGCTCGTCGGGGTCGCTGCCGAGGGAACGCAGCGCCGACAGGTCGGCCGGGTCGCCGATCAGCGATCCGGCCTCGGTGGAGGGCAGTGCGGCGGCGGGGGAGTCGGCCGGAATGAGGTCGGTACCGGCGGGGGAGAGCGTCATCGTGGGGAACAGCGTGCCCGACGCCGCAGAACTTCCCGCACGGTGTCAGCGGACGAGCGCCACCGGGCCGCGGACCGTCGTCCCGTCCGGGAGCGACCAGCCGGCCTCCACGTACCCGGCCGTGCCGGCCTCCGCGTCGAGGACGCGGACCAGGTCGACGACGACGTCCCCGTCGGGGACCCCGGAACAGGTGACCGACGGGTCGAGCGTGAAGCTCTGGTTCTGGTCCTGGGCCTCGACGCGGCCGTGGACGAACGCGTCCAGTGCGGCCGTGACGACCGGGTCGTGCGCGGCGTCGTAGATCCACCGTCGGCCGAGCACCCCGTGCTCGCTCGTCCCGAGCAGCGCCGAGTCGGCCCCGTCCAGCGGCGCGCCCCGGTAGCTCAACGGCACGTGGTAGGTCACCTGCTGCCCGTCGGCGACGTCGGTGACGAAGATGAACTCCATCCCCACCTCGCCCTCCGGGTCGTCCAGGCGGAAGCCGCCGGCCGGGGTCAGCTGCGGGGCGCGGTCGCCGCCGGCCCACCACGGCTGCTGCGGGATCCACTGGGCCAGCAGTTCCAGCTTGGTCGGCTCCACGGTGGTCTGGAAGATCTCTGCCACGCCTGACCTCTTCCGTGCTCGGCGGCCGGGAGGGCCGCGACGCGACCATTCTGGTGCGGCTGCTGCCGGGGGACCGGCTCGGGTTCGCCGGCGACGTGGAGCGGGTAGCCGACGACGACGCGGCACCGGGCCGGCGCGTTCGACGGGCCGGCCGCGTGAACAGCGCGCGGGGTGCCGCCCGCCCGAGCCTGCCGGAGGAAACCATGTCGTCACCCCGCCCCGAGTCCCAGCCCGCACAGCAGCAGACCCCGCCCGGCACCCTCGCCGAGATGACCCCCAAGCCCGACCACGGCGAGGAGAGCTACCGCGGCTCGGGAAAGCTCACCGGGAAGCGGGCTGTCATCACCGGTGGGGACAGCGGCATCGGCCGCGCCGTGGCCATCGCGTTCGCCCGGGAGGGCGCCGACGTCCTGATCTCCTACCTCGACGAGCACGAGGACGCGAAGGACACCGCCAAGTACGTGGAGGACGCCGGCCGAAAGTGCGTGCTGGTCGCCGGTGACCTCTCCGACCGCGCGCACGCCCACACGATCGTGCCGAAGGCGGTCGAGGAGCTGGGCGGGATCGACATCCTGGTCAACAACGCGGCCTTCCAGATGACCCACGAGACCCTCGACGAGATCAGCGACGACGAGTGGGACCACACCCTGGCGCTGAACCTGACCGCGATGTTCATCCTCTGCAAGGACGCCGTCCCGCACATGCAGCCCGGGGCGTCGATCATCAACACCTCGTCGGTGAACTCGGACATGCCCAAGCCCACCCTGGCGCCCTACGCCACGACCAAGGCCGGGATCGCCAACTTCACCGCCAGCCTGGCGCAGATGTACGGCGAGAAGGGGATCCGGGCCAACAGCGTCGCCCCCGGCCCGGTGTGGACGCCGCTGATCCCGGCGACCATGCCCCCGGAGCAGGTCGAGAGCTTCGGCAAGCAGGTACCGCTCGGCCGCGCCGCGCAGCCGGCCGAGCTCGCCCCGGTGTACGTGCTGCTCGCCAGCGACGAGGCCAGCTACGTCTCCGGCGCGCGGATCGCCGTCACCGGCGGCAACCCGATCCTCTGATGGTCTTCGTCTGGGGCTGGGGCGGTGGTCCGCGGCGACGCCGCGGCTGGGGACGTCCCGGGCCGGGCTACGGCCGCGGGTACGGGCCGCCGCCCGGGTACGGCGGCTACCGCCGGGGCTACGGCGGTGGTGGCGGCGGCTGCCTGCGCGACCTCTTCCTGCTCAACACCGGCTGCTGCCTGGCCGAGTCGCTGGGGTGCGGCATGGACCTGTTGCTCGTCGCGCCCAGCACCGTGCGACGGGTCCGGACGGAGAGTCCCCACGGGCGGCCGGCCGACCGGCTGGTCGCGGCGGTCCGGCTGTACCAGCGGGAGATCAGCCCGCGCCGTCGTCCGTGCTGCCACTTCACCCCGACCTGCTCGGCGTACGCGGTCCAGGCGCTGGAACGGCACGGCGCGGGAAAGGGCAGCTGGCTGACCGTCCGCCGGCTGCTGCGCTGCCGCCCGGGCGGCGCGCACGGTGCGGACCCCGTGCCGGGCTGCTGAAGGACCCCGCTGCCCCCCACCACCCGCAGGCTCGCGGTGGGTCCCTGCAGCGGGGCCGATTCACCGGACGGCGGCGGCGATGGCTCGGACGTCGTCCGGGCGCACCCGGCAGCAGCCGCCGACCAGCCGGGCGCCGGCGGCCAGCCATCCCGTGACGTCGCCGACCCCGGCCTGCCCGGTCCACCGCCGGGCGGCGGCGTCCCAGACCTCGCCGCTGTTCGGACAGGCGACCACCGGCTTCCCGCTCGCGGCCGCGGCGACCTGCACGGCCGCCGGGACGCCGGCCGGGTCGGTGCAGTTGACCCCGACGGCGATCACCGGGTCGACGTCCCGGGCCATCGCGAGGACGTCGGCCAGCGGCTCGCCGCGCCGGGTGCGCACGACGCCGTCCGGCCCGGTGACCGCGGTCAGCGAGATCCAGGCCGGCGCGCCCAGTTCGGCCAGCTCGGCCAGCAGCGCCTCCACCTCGGCCGCCGCGGGCAGCGTCTCGCAGGCGAGCACGTCCGCCCCCGCCTCGGCGAGCACGTGCAGCCGGGGCCGGTGGAACTCCCGGAGCTCGGCCACGGTCACGTCGTCGACGTAGTCGCCGGTGTACTCCGAGCCGTCGGCCAGGAAGGCGCCGTACGGGCCGACGGAGGCGGCCACCCAGCCGGTGCGCCCGGCGGCGGCCAGACCGTCGCGGGCCAGCGTCACCGAGCGGGTCATCAGCGTGCGGGCCTGGCCGGCGTCGATGCCCGCGGCCGCGAACCCGGGGAAGGTCGCCTGGTAGCTGGCGGTCGTGGCCACCTGCGCGCCCGCCGCGGCGAAGGCGGCGTGCGCGCCGACGATCGCGGCCGGGTCGTCGCGGAGCAGCCGGGCCGACCACAGCGCCGAGGTGACGTCGTGGCCGCGGGACTCGAGTTCGGTGGAGAGGCCGCCGTCCAGGACGAGGGGGCCGGCGGCGAGCGCCTCGGCGAGGGGGGTCACCCCCTCGATGGTCCCCGTTCTCAGGCTCAGCTCGTGGGCCTGCCCCGGCGGTCGGCCGCCACGAAGGCCACGGCCAGGGCGAGCGGGGCGACCCCGGCGATCCCGGTCATGGCGAGAACGTCGCCCAGGCCGGCCGCCGACAGGTCGGGGGAGGAGAGCAGCGCCCAGCCGAGCGCGCCCAGCGGCAGGGTGACCAGGCCGGTGCCCAGCGCCGCCCGGATCCGTGCGGCTCGTCCGGCGTGCCCGGCGAGGACCCCGGCGAGGACGGCCGGGACGAGGGGCACCGCGCAGCGCAGCAGCAGGTCCGTGGGCCGCTGGCCCGTGCCGGCGAAGGACGCGAGCGACAGGTCAGCTGACAGCGAGACGACGGACGCCCCGGCCAGCAGGCCCCACCATGTGTGCGCCGCCCCGGCGGAGCGCAGCGTCCGGGTGGGCCGCACCAGCCGGCCGGCGACCCACACGCAGACCACGGCGCACAGCAGCAGGAAGCTGAGCAGCGACTGCGGGACGGCCGACACCCCGCCGGCGTCCCGTTGCGGCAGCTGCCACGGCTGCCTGCCGAGCAGCGCGAGGACGACGGTCAGCCCGGCACCGACCGCGACCAGCACGGCCGGGGGCAGCAGGCGGGTGGTCGGGTCGACGGTCG
Source organism: Modestobacter sp. (assembly GCA_025966175.1). Lineage (GTDB taxonomy): Bacteria > Actinomycetota > Actinomycetes > Mycobacteriales > Geodermatophilaceae > Modestobacter. Next base: position 4,344 of record JAOPVN010000307.1, read on the forward strand.
CGGGTTCGTCCGCGCGCTGCAGGGGCGCCTCGGGAACGACGTGCTCCTCGGTGACCACGTAATTGCCGGTCACGAGGTGGAGTCGGGCCGGGGCATCCTGCGTCACCCGCCGAGCGTCACACTCGGTGACGGATGCGGCCAGCCGAACGGGCGACGTTCACCGGACCGGGCGACAGGCCGTCGCGCTGCGGTGCCACGGCGGCAGTCCTGGGCCGCCGCTCACCCGACCGTGGCCTCCCGGCGGCCCACCTCGCTATGTTGACGGTGCCAGTACCCGCCGGACGGAGGATGGCCGTGACTTCCCGCCTCAATCCCTACCTCAGCTTCCCGGACACGGCTCGGCAGGCCCTGGAGTTCTATCGAGGGGTGTTCGGCGGAGACCTCACGCTGAACACCTTCGGCGAGGCGGGCGCGGCCGAGGGGGCCGATGCCGACAAGGTCATGCACGGGCAGCTCGAGACGCCGGCCGGGTACACGTTGATGGCCTCCGACACCCCCGCCGGCATGGACCGCACCGTCGGCACCAACGTCTCGCTCAGCCTCAGCGGGGACGACGCCGACGAGCTACGCGGTTACTTCGCCAAGCTCTCCGAGGGCGGGGCCGTCACCATGCCGCTCGAGAAGCAGATGTGGGGCGACGAGTTCGGGATGTGCGTCGATCCGTTCGGTATCGCCTGGATGGTCAACATCTCCCAGCCGGTCGGCTGAGCGTTCGCAGTCGTTCAGTCGCCTCGAACGGTGACGTCGTCCAGTCGAGCGACGCCCGGCGCGATCGCGGCGAACGGGGTGGGGAGGGTGAACACCGCCACCCCTCCGGTCGGGAACCCGGCCTCGACATCGCGTCGGGCCGCCGGGTTGCCCTGACCGTTGTCAAGGACAGCGGTGAGCTCCCCGATCGACGGGTTGTGGCCGACGACGGCCAGGGTCCGCACGTCCTCGGGGGTCTCCCCGATGGCCGCGAGCAGCGCCTCGACGGTGTTGTCGTAGATCCGCGGGTCGACGATCGGCCGCGGGCCCTGCAGCAGTCGCCCCGCGGCCTCCCAGGTCTGCACGGCCCGGCGGGCAGGGGAGACGAGCAGCCGGTCGGGCACGAATCCGGCCTGCTCCAGCCAGGTCCCGATCGCAGCGGCGTGCCGGGCTCCTTGCTCGGTCAGCGGCCGGTCCGCGTCGACCGGGCCGTCGGCGGCCTTGGCGTGGCGGACGAGCACGAGTCGGCGCGGCTGCACCGGCCGAGTCTGGCACCGCCGGCAGGCGCCGTCATCGCGGACGGGGGAAGTCGGTGGTCCCGCACCGCGGTCAGCAGGGAGGATGAGAGCGTGCCCGGGGACGACGCCTTCGCCGACCTGCCGGTGAGCGACCGCCTCGTCGTCCCGGCCGGTGCGCTGACCTGGCGCTTCTCCCGGTCCTCCGGGCCGGGTGGGCAGGGCGTCAACACCGCGGACTCCCGGGTCGAGCTGTCGGTGTCGCCGCTGGCGCTGCCCGGGCTGACCGACCTTCAGCGGCAGCGGCTGATCGAGCGGCTGGGCCCGCGGCTGGTCGACGGCGTGCTCACCATCGCCGCGAGCGAGCACCGGCAGCAGCTGCGCAACCGGGAGGCCGCGCGGGCCCGGCTGGCCGCCGTCCTGCGCGCCGCGATCGCCGCCCCGCCCAAGGCCCGGCGGAAGACCAAGCCGTCCCGCGGGTCGCAGGAGCGGCGGATCCAGGCCAAGAAGGAGCGTGGCGAGACCAAGCGGCTGCGCCGTAGCTGGGACTGACCGCTGAGGGTGGAGGACCAGCAGATGCGCATCGACCGGATCGACCACCTGGTGCTCACCGTGGCCGATCTCGACCGGACCGTCGGCTTCTACACGCAGGTCCTGGGCCTGACCGCGGAGACCTTCGGCGACGGGCGGACGGCGCTGCGCTTCGGCCGGCAGAAGATCAACCTGCACGTGGCCGGTGCCGAGTTCGAGCCGAAGGCCGCCCATCCGGGCACCGGGACCGCCGACTTCTGCCTCATCACCGAGACCTCGCTGGACGAGGTGCAGGACCAGCTCGCCGCACACGGAGTGCCGATCGAGATCGGGCCGGTGACGAAGCAGGGGGCGCTCGGGCCGATGCGCAGCGTCTACGTCCGCGACCCCGACCAGAACCTGGTCGAGATCGCCGTCTACTGAGCCGAGCCGGCGGCTCTCGACGCCGGTACGCGACAGCCCTACCGTTCCGTCGTGGACCTCGGCCAGGCCGTCGCTGCAGTGCTTGCACTGCCCGGGGTGACCGAGGCCGACCACCACGGACGGCGGTCGTTCCGGGTCGGCACCGGGAAGGTGCTGGCCACGGTCCCCGCGGACGGCGTCCTCAACGTGATGGTCGGTGACGATCTCGCGCACGCGGTCTCGGCCCAGCCGGGCGTCGAGCTGCTGTGGTGGGGGCAGAAGCTCTCCGGCGTCCGGGTCGAGCTGGCCGCCGTCGACCCGGCCGTGCTCGACGAGCTGCTGCGCGACGCGTGGGCCCGCCGCGCGCCGGCCGCGCTGCGCCGTCACCCGCCGGGCTGAGCGGACTTCGAGGCTGCGACCCGCCCTTCTGTCTGCGTACGGTCTGCCGCGTGACGCTGGGCAGGGTCGTCTTCGCCCTCGGGCTGGGGGGCCACCTGGCCGGTGTCGTCCTCTGCGGGAACGAACGCACCGCGGTCGCCGCATGGCGGCCACCTGGCGGCTGGGCCGAGAGCGACGCCGCGGCCGGGGATCGGTGTGGGTGTCGCTGGCCGGTCACCTGCTGATGGGCATCGGCAGCGCCGAGGTGACCGATGGGCCTGGCCCGCTGGCCGCCCTGCTGTTCTCCGGCGGGACCGACGAGGACGCCGGCACTGCGACCGCCGGCCGCACGCCGTCCCCGCGCCCGCTGTGAGGTCCACGGAACGCGAGCTTGACGTCAGCGTCGCGACCGGGAAACGGGGTCCCCGGACCCTCGGGATGTGTCCGCTGCAGTGTCGTTGCCGCATCCGAGCACCGGCACGCGCACCACCGAGACGCACTGCCCGTACTGCTCGCTGCAGTGCGGCGTCACGATGACCGCCGGCGACCGCCCGGCCACCTTGGTGCCGGCCGACTTCCCGACCAACCGCGGCGGCCTGTGCTCCAAGGGCTGGTCCGCCCCGGAGCTGCTGGACCACCCCGAGCGGCTCACCCGCCCGCTGGTCCGCGCCGACCCGGCCGACCGCACCAGCCCGCTGGTCGAGTCCACCTGGGACGTCGCCCTGGACCGGGTGGCCGCGGCTATCCGGCGGACCCAACGCGACCACGGGCTCGACGCCGTCGGCTGTTTCGGCGGCGGCGGGCTGACCAACGAGCAGGCCTACCAGTTCGGCAAGTTCGCCCGGGTCGCGCTGCGCACCAGCGCCATCGACTACAACGGCCGGTTCTGCATGTCCTCGGCCGCGGGTGCGGCGATCAAGGCCTTCGGCATCGACCGCGGCATGCCCTTCCCGCTGGCCGACCTCGCCGCGGCCGACGTCGTCGTCCTGGTGGGCAGCAACCCGGCCGACACGATGCCCCCGGCGATGCAGTACTTCGACGCCGGGCGGGAGCGTGGCGCCGAGCACATCGTCATCGACCCGCGGCGCACCAACACTGCCAAGAACGCATCCCTGCACGTCCAGCCGCTGCCGGCCACCGACCTGGCGCTGGCCAACGGGCTGCTGCACATCGCGCTGGCCGAGGGGCTGGTCGACACGGAGTACGTCGAGGCGCGCACCACCGGGTTCGCCGACGTCCGGGCCGGGGTGGCCGGGTACTGGCCCGACCGGGTGGAGCGGCTCACCGGCGTCCCGGTCGAGCAGCAGCGGCGGATCGTCTTCGCCCTGGCCCGCGGCGAGCGGTCGATCATCCTGACCGCCCGCGGCGCCGAGCAGCACCGCAGCGGCACCGACACCGCCCTGGCCTGGATCAACCTGGCCCTCGCACTCGGCCTGCCCGGTCGCGAGGGCAGCGGCTGGGCCACGGTCACCGGGCAGGGCAACGGCCAGGGCGGCCGCGAGCACGGGCAGAAGGCCGACCAGCTGCCCGGCTACCGCAAGATCACCGACCCGGCCGCCCGTGCCCACGTCGCCGCCGTCTGGGGCATCGACCCCGAGGACATCCCCGGCCCCGGCCGCAGCGCCTTCGAACTGCTCGACTCGCTCGGCACCGAGGGCGGCGTGCGCACCCTGCTGGTGATGGCCTCCAACATCGCCGTCTCCGCCCCCGACGCCCGCCGGGTGATCAGCCGGCTGCGCGACCTGGACTTCCTCGCCGTCAGCGACTTCTTCCTCTCCGAGACCGCCGAGCTCGCCGACGTGGTCCTGCCCAGCGCGATGTGGGCGGAGGAGGAGGGCACGATGACCAACCTCGAGGGCCGGGTGCTCCGCCGGCGCAAGGCGATGGACCCGCCCGAGGACGTGCGCGACGACCTGCAACTGCTCGCCGAGCTGGCCGGACGCCTCGGCCTCGGGGAGAAGTTCAGCGGCGACGCCGAGACCGTCTTCACCGAGCTCCGCCGGGCCAGCGCCGGCGGCGCGGCCGACTACGCCGGCATCACCTACCAGCGGATCGACGACGAGCAGGGCCTGTTCTGGCCGTGCCCGGACGTCGACCACCCCGGCACGCCCCGACTGTTCGCCGACCGCTTTGCCACCCCCGACGGGAAGGCCCGGTTCTGGCGGGTCGGGCACGTGCCCCCGCACGAGGAGCCGGACGCCGAGCACCCCTACGTGCTGACCACCGGCCGGGTGCTCGCCCAGTACCAGTCGGGCACCCAGACCCGCCGCTCCCGCAGCCTGCAGCTGATCGCCCCCACCCCGCGGGCCGAGCTCCACCCCGACCTGGCCCGCACGCT
>JAOPVN010000426.1 GCA_025966175.1 Modestobacter sp.
CTGGGGCGCTGTTCCCTCGGCGCCGCCACTCAGTTCGCTGGACTGCAATCCGGTGTGCACCGCAACGACCGGCCAACGAGCGCCGTCCTGTACCTCGGGGTCGAACGCGGAGTCATCGCCACATTCACCGCGGGTTAGGTCGACCCGCCAGCAACCTGAGCACAGGTCCTGGCCTGGGCTCGCAAGTCAAGGGTCTGTCCCGTGCCATCTCGCTGTGTCGGTAGGGGGCAACCCGTCAGCCAGACCGCTGCGCTCGCCAGAGCTGCCGGCGTTCGCACAGCTCTGGCGGTAACGCGTGCAGGTACTCCGCGGCTTCGGCGTCCGCCGTTAGGGGCAGGGGCTGCTGAACTGCGTACGTGCCACCGTCCGCCCGGCTCGGGGGCAATGACTTCTGGGAAGCAGGGTGGGTCGCCGGTCTCCCAGATCAGCGTCCCAACGCTTCCGGCGGGCGCTTGGACCCACGCATCACCGCAGTCGTCGTAGCTGACGAACATGCGCATCGGGAACCCGTCGACCATCGCCTCCGGGTAGCGGTCCGAGTCCATAGCTCGACCGTAGTGCCGCGCCCATCGCGCGAACTCTGCCGATTCCGCGAACTTCGGGCATGCCCGGAGCGCCGATTCGACGCGGTGCTGCGCTTACTACTGGTGCCGGAATCAAGCCCGGTGATCGCTCTCTCAGCCAAGCGTCGTCGCCGTTGCCCGTAGATGTTGATTCCCATGACAACGCTGGTCATCCCGGCTGATACGGCGGCCAACCAGCTGCGGGACAACAAGGCGGTGCCGCTGGTTTCCCGGAGTCGGATTCCTGGACTCTGGGCCTCCTGATCAACGGAGGAGGGCCCCATGGCGCGGCGTGGATACCCGGCCCGCCGGCGTCGCCTTCGCCTGCCGCGTGGTCAGGCCGTTGCGAGACGGCATGCATGCCGTCTCGCGACGTGACGCTCTGGACGGAGACGGGTCCGCATGTCCCGCGGTCGGCCAGCGCGACCCGGTCGTCGCCGATCTGCAGCAGAACTGTCCGGGGCTGCGCCCGGTCGGTTTCTGGTCGCCCGTACGAGGCCGCGGGTTTGCAGACCAGACGCCCCTCGACACCGGACCGATAGCGGCCACGTACTTGACCAATGCAACCGATTGCCTCAAGGTGTGTGACTCGGAGCACCAGAAACGGCTGCAGTCCACAGTTCACGTCAGGTGTGACCCCCTGGAGGATCCGGTGTTCGATCTTGCCGCGGCGGACCTGCTCACCGCGTTCAAGCGGGAGCTCGATCTCTGCAAACTGACGACCGGCGAACACGTCGTCGTGCTGGCGGAGCCGACGAGTCGCGGCGACTACGTGACGGCGGCCTACGCGGCCGCCCAGGCCTGCGGCGCGCATGTCCTCGTGGCCACCGTCCCTGGAGGCAGCCCGGCGCCGCTACCCAGCACGCACACCGGAGCGGGCCCCGGCCTCGAGTCCGTCCTCAACGACAGAGTGGCGCAGGAGCTGCTCAAGTCGGCGGACCTGGTCGTGGATCTGACTCGCGAGGGCTTCATCCACGCTCCGGTCCAGAACGAGATCCTCGCCGCAGGAACGCGCATCATCTTCGTCTGCGACGCGCCCGAGGTGCTCATCCGGAACCTCCCGAAGGAGGAGGACAAGGCCCGGGTCCTGCAGGGCGTCGAGCTGCTGCGGCGGTCGACGACGATGCAGATCACCTCAGTGCACGGGACCGACCTCTCGATCCAGTTGGCCGGCGCTGAGCCGATGTTCCAGACCGGATTCGCCGACGACCCCGGCCGGTGGGACCACTGGCCGAGCACCATGGTGATGTGCTGGCCCGCGCTCTCCGACGGGGTCATCACCCTGGCGCCCGGCGACATCCTGCTCCCGTTCAAGGAGTACGTGCGGGAGCCCGTCAAGCTACGCGTGAAGGACGGCACCATCGTCGACATCTCCGGCGGCGCCGACGCTCGGTTGCTCGAGACGTTCTTCGCCGACTTCGACGACCGGTGGGGTCGCAGCCTCTCTCACATGGGCTGGGGCCTCATGGAGACGGCGGACTGGTTCGCCACTGCCCTGTACGGCAAGGACGACCTGATGGGCATGGACGCGCGCGCCTTTGCGGGGAACTTCCTCTGGTCCACGGGGCCACACCCGGTGCTCCAGCGCGAGTCGTTCGCCCACGTCGACATCGCGATGCGCGGGTGCACCGTCACCGTCGACGACACGACCGTGGTCCGCGACGGCAAGCTCATGAAGTACTGACGGGATCACGTCCCCAGGCGGTACGGACGCCGCCTCCCAGCGAGCCGGCCGCGCAACTGGCAGGCGCGCGGCGTCGCATTCTCGATGTCGATACTTCTCACGATGGAGTGAAATGTGAGCGTGGCGGAAAGCGCAGTAGAGCGGGATTACGCGCTGGAGCCGGTCCCTGATCAGGACCGGATGCCCTGGTCCCGGGTGGTCGTCATCACGCTCGGGATCATGGGCGCGATGATCTTCCTGCAGGTGTCAGGCGAGATGGCCCTCGAGTTCGGCGTGACGAATGCGGTCATCGCGCTCCTGTATGCAACGCTCGCGACCGGCGCACTGGCGTGGCTGCTGGCCTGGTTCGCTGCGCGTACCGGTCTCAACAGCAGCCTGATCACGCGCGGATCCGGTTACGGCCACGCCGGCGCCCGGGTCACTGCCCTCTTCTACGCCGCCAACTTCATCGTCCTGGCCGCGGTCGAGGGCTCGATCATGGCCAACGCCATCCACGCCTACGTCCCCGGACTCCCCCTCCGGGCCTGGATGGTCGTGCTCACCGTCGTGAATCTGGCGCTCAACTGGTACGGGATCCACCTGCTCGAACGCTTCCAGCGGTTCTCCCTTCCGCTGTACCTCGTGCTCCTCGCCGTCGCCATCGTCATGGCCCTTCGCACGCCCGCGGTCGAGGGGAGCTCCCTGCCGAGTGGTATCAGCATCACCAGCATCCTGGCCGGAGCGGGGATCCTCAACGGGATCGTGGCCCTTCAGGCGCTGCTGACCGCCGATTACGCCCGATTCACTCGCGGCCCGAGCCTGGGCAAGACCCTCGCGATCGGCCTGGTTCCGCAGGTCGCGTCCTTCCTGGTGATGGGCCTGATCGGTATCTGGTTCGCAACCCGATTCCGGA
>JAOPVN010000427.1 GCA_025966175.1 Modestobacter sp.
GGGCTCGGGAAGCTGGTCGCCGGTGACGAGACCGCCGCGCTGCCGCCGGCCCTGGTGGCCATCTTCCAGGCGCTGTTCGCCGTCATCACCACCGCGCTCATCGCCGGTGCGGTGTCCGACCGGGTGCGCTTCGGGCCGTGGCTGGTCTTCACCGGGCTCTGGGCGACGCTGGTCTACTTCCCGGTCGCCCACTGGGTGTTCGCCTTCGACAGTGCCGACGGCAGCGTCGCCGGCGGGTGGATCGCCAACAAGCTCGGCGCCGTCGACTTCGCCGGTGGGACCGCGGTGCACATCAATGCCGGGGTGGCCGCGCTGGCCGTCGTCCTGGTCATCGGCAAGCGCGCCGGCTGGCCCCGCCAGGCCCGGCCCAACAACCTGCCCTTCGTGGCGCTGGGCGCCGGCATGCTGTGGTTCGGCTGGTTCGGGTTCAACGGCGGCTCGGCGCTGGCCGCGGGCAACAGCGCCTCGGTGGTCATGCTGACCACCTTCAACGCGACCTGTGCCGGGATCCTCGCCTGGCTGCTGGTCGAGCGGCTGCGCGACGGGCACGGCACGACGCTGGGCGGCATGTCCGGCGCGATCGCCGGGCTGGTCGCGATCACCCCCGCCTGTGGTGCGGTCAGCCCGATGGGCGCCCTGGCCGTCGGGGCGATCGCCGGCGCGATCTGCCCGCTGGCCATCTCGTTGAAGTACCGGTTCGGCTACGACGACGCGCTCGACGTCGTCGGCGTCCACCTGGTCGGTGGTGTGCTGGGCACGCTGCTGGTCGGTGTGTTCGGTGTCGCCGACGCCCCCAGCGGCAAGGCCGGTCTCTTCTACGGCGGTGGCCTGGGTCTGCTGGGCACCCAGGCGGTCGCGGTCCTCGCCGTGCTCGGCTACTCCTTCGTGGTCACCCTGCTGATCGCCGTCGCGCTGCAGAAGACGATCGGGCTGCGGGTGTCCGCGGAGGCCGAGTCGACCGGCATCGACCTCGCCGAGCACGCCGAGGTGGCCTACGACCTCGAGGGCACCCTGCACACGCCGGGGACGGCGCCGACGCCCGCAGCGGTCATCGCCTCGGCCGAGCGGCTGGTGGCCGAGTCGGAGTCGAAGCCGGCCGGCGCACCCAGCTGACCGTCCGCACCCACCTCACCAGGCCGGCCCCGCCTTCGCGGGGCCGGCCTGGCGTCGTCGGAGAGGCGGGGGTCAGGTCAGGTGGCCGAAGCCGGTGACGGTGAGGAAGCGGATCGGCAGCTCGACGAGCTCGGCCGGCCCGTGTGGCCCCTCACCGTCGAAGACCAGGGAGTCACCGGTGCGCATCTCGTACCGGGCCTCGCCGTGGCCGTAGACCATGACGCCCTCGAGCATGTAGAGGAACTCGGTGCCCGCGTGCTGGAACAGCGGGAAGACCTCGCTGGCCTCGGTCAGGGTGACCAGCAGCGGCTCGATGCGCTTGTGCTCGCCGCGCAGCGCGCCCAGCAGCTGGTACAGGTGCCCGACGTTGCTGCCGCGGCGGACGATCTGCGCACCATGGCCCGCGGGGGTGAAGACCGCCTCGCGCTCCGCGTCCACCCCGCGGAACAGTGCGGTGACCGGGACGGCGAGGGCGTCGGCCAGCCGGGCGAGGCTGGACAGGCTGCAGGAGGTCTGCGCGTTCTCGATCTTGGACAGCATCGCCTTGCTCATGCCGGTGAGCCGCGCCAACTCGGTGAGCGAGATGCCCTGGGCGAGCCGGAACTCGCGCACCCGGAGGGCGATCACGTCCTCCAGGTGGCCGCTCGGCGCCTCGTCCGGTACGCCGGCGCCGCTGTCGGCAGGGGTGGCCTCCACCGGTCGAGCATAGGTCGGCGCGCTCGGCAGGCCCGCCGTCAGCCCGTCCCGGCACGGTGGCCGGGCTGGGCCGGCCCGGCGATCTCACTGGGACGTCGCGACACGGCGATCTCGCACACTTGTAACCGAGCGGAAATGAGTGCAGGGTCTACTGGCATGCGACAGAGGTTCACGCCAGTGAACGTTCGCTCCGACCGGGAGGTCCCGTGTCCCTCACCGCCGCCCGCCCCGACTCGTCCACCGAGACCGTCGCCGGGAGCGCCGCCGAGTCGACCGGCACGCCGTCCGGCCGGCCGGCGATGGACCTGGCCAGCCGCGCCCGCGCCGACGGCACGGAGTTCATCCTCGCGCTGTTCGTCGACCTGACCGGGAAGCCGTGCGCCAAGCTGGTGCCGATCGAGGCGGTCGATGAGCTGCAGAACGACGGCGTCGGATTCGCCGGCTACGCGGTCGGTGCGATGGGCCAGGAGCCCAAGGACCCGGACCTGATCGCGATCCCGGACGCCAGCTCCTACATGCCGGTGCCGTTCCTGCGGCCCGGGCTGGCGATCGTGCACTGCGACCCGCACGTGGAGGGGCAGCCCTGGCCCTTCGCGCCGCGGGTGGTGCTCAAGGAGCAGCTGGCCCGGGCCGCGGAGCTCGGCCTGACGCTGAAGGTCGGTGCCGAGGTCGAGTACTTCCTGGTGCAGCGCGGTGCCGACGGCGGGCTGCAGGTCGCCGACGCCAAGGACGTCGCGACCCGCCCCTGCTACGACGCCCGTGACCTCACCCGGATGTACGACCACCTGACCGCGGTGTCCAAGGCGATCAACAGCCTGGGCTGGGGCAACTACGCCAATGACCACGAGGACGGCAACGGGCAGTTCGAGCAGAACTTCACCTACGCCGACGCGCTGACCACCGCGGACCGGGTCGTCACGCTGCGGTACCTGCTCTCGGTGATGGCCGAGGAGCGGGGCATGGTCGCCACCTTCATGCCCAAGCCGTTCACCGACCGCACGGGCACCGGCCTGCACATGCACCTGTCGCTGT
>JAOPVN010000383.1 GCA_025966175.1 Modestobacter sp.
CCGGGCGCCGGTGCGGCGGGCGTCGGCGTCACCGGCCGGGTCGCCGAGGGCGGCGAAGCCCCAGGAGGAGCCGACGAGCGCCCGGACCCCGAGCCCCGCGGAGGTCGTCTGGACCAGGGAGCGGACGTCGCCGTCCCGCGCGGTCATCGTCTCGTACCGGCGGTCGACCAGCCGGGCGTCGGCGTACCGGGCGCCGGCCGCCAGGGCGGCTTCGACGGCGGCGGCTGCTGCGTCGAACGCAGCGCCGTCCACGGCGGCGGCGGCGTCAACCACGGACGTTCCGGAGCTCATTAGCCATGCTCATCATCGTCGGCCAACTTTGCGCTGCCCGCCCGGCCGGCACAACCGACCGCACACGAGAGCGCCGCCCCCGGCGGACCGGGGGCGGCGCTCTCGACGGCGGTGCTCAGTGACCGGAGGGGGTCACTTGAAGATGTCCTTGACCTTCTCGCCGGCCTGCTTGGCGTTGCCGGCGGCCTGGTCCTTGTGGCCCTCCGCCTGCAGGTCGCGGTCGTCGGTCGCCTTGCCGGCGGCCTCCTTGCCCTCACCTGCCAGCTCCTGGGCCTTGTCCTTCATCTTGTCGATGCCGCTCACGTCGTCCTCCTTCGTCCGTTGGCGTCGCACGAGGCAATACCCGGGGCGGCGCAGGCGCACACCTGGCGATTTCAGTAGGTTCACGAGGTTGATCATCTTCTCCGGCACTAGGGTGGTTCCGCCGGAAACTCTGCGGTCCGACCCGCGCCATCGCGAGGAAGTTTCGTGGATGCTCCGGTGGTCGTGAGCACAGGTCACAAAATGATGACGGCCGTGGACTGCCTCTGGCGGGTCTGCCTAGGGTCTGGCCGTCGCTCCCTGTCGACAGAGTCCTGACAGTGGGCGTCCACGCAAGCAGCCAGTCCGCCCGGTGTTTCCCCGGACGGTCAGACATGAACGTTCCCCCCGCAGGTGCGGGTCGAGGAGGCATTCGAACGTGAAGTTGAGCAAGCGCAGCGCGGTGCTCATCGCCACCGGGGCCGCCGGCGCGATGGCGCTGTCGGCGTGCGGTGGCGGCAGTGGCAGCGGTGGGGACAACTCCGGCAGCGGCAGTGGGCAGATCGTCTTCGGTGAGTCCACCGACTTCCCGGAGAACCTGTTCCCGTTGATCTCGGCCGGCAACGCGACCTCGGTGGCCAACATCGAGGCCCAGTTGCTGCCGCAGACCTACGAGATCCAGCCGGACTTCACGGTCAAGTGGAACGAGGAGCTCCTCACCGAGGAGCCGGTCTCCCAGGTCAGCGGCAACACCCAGACCGTGACCTACCACCTCAACCCGGATGCGGTCTGGAGTGACGGCAAGCCGATCACCTCGGACGACTTCGACCTGAGCTGGCGGCTGCAGAAGTCCTCCGACCCCGCCGCCGGCGGCTGCGCGGACCTGCTGAGCACCAGCGGCTACGACCAGATCACCGGCGTCCAGGGCGCGGACAACGGCAAGACCGTCAGCGTCACCTACTCCCCGCCGTTCGCCGACTGGCAGGCCTCGTTCGCCGGCAACAACAGCCCGCTCTTCCCGGCCCACATCATGGACAAGTCGACCCCGGAGGAGCTCTGCGCGCAGACCGCCGCCGGTTGGCCGATCGCCGATGGTCTGCCCAGCGACATCTCCGGCGGCCCCTGGCAGCTGAAGAAGGAGAACATCGACGTCGGTGCCCAGACCGTCGTCCTGACCCCGAACGAGAACTACTGGGGTGCCAAGCCCAAGGTGGCCCGGCTGATCTACCAGAACATCGGCAATGACCCGACCACCGCGGTCCAGGGTCTGTCGAACGGCGAGCTGAACATGATCTACCCGCAGCCGCAGCTGGACCTGGTCGATCAGATCAAGAACCTCGAGCCCAACGTCACGAACGCAGTGAACTTCGGCCTGTCGTTCGAACACCTCGACTTCAACACCACCGACCCGCACCTGGCCGACGTGAACGTGCGCAAGGCGTTCGCGCTCGCGCTCGACCGTCAGCAGATCGTCGACCAGACCGTCGGCCAGTTCTCCTCCGACGCGCAGCTCCTGAACAACCGGCTGTGGGAGACCAACCAGCCGGAGTACCGGGACAACGCGCCCAAGGAGTACGACGCGCCGGACCCGGCGGCCGCCAAGGCGCTGCTGGAGCAGTCGGGCTACACGCTGGGCGCGGACGGCATCTACACGCACCCCACCCGTGGCCGGCTCTCGATCCGGATCGACACCACCGCGACCAACCCGCTGCGTCAGACGACGATCGAGGTGATGATCCCGCAGCTGAAGGCAGCCGGGATCGAGGCGTCCTTCAACGCGAACACCGACATCTTCGCCGGGCCGGACAAGCCGACCAGCCTCATCGCCGGCGGCTTCCAGGCGGCGCTGTTCGCCTGGGTGGGGAATCCGTTCGTCTCCTCGCAGCCGCCGATCTACCAGTCGCCGAAGGGTGACGCCGTGGGGCAGAACTACTCCCGCATCGGCACCCCGGAGATCGACGCCCTGCTCGCCCAGCTGGTCGTGACGCCCGAGCGGGACAAGCAGGTGGAGATCACCAACCAGGTCGACACCCTCCTGTGGGACCAGATGGCGACGATCCCGCTGTACCAGAAGCCCACCTTCATCGCGTACAGCAGCACGATCAAGGGCGTCGAGGACAACCCGACCCAGGCCGGCCCGATGTGGAACTCCTCCACCTGGACGGCGCAGTGACCTCCGGGTCGCTCTCCTGAACGGGCACTGAGCACCACCGCACCACTCCGGTCCGGCGCCGCCGCCTCCGCGGCGGCGCCGGATCCGGACGCCGCGGCCCCCGGGTCCTTGCCCCGGGGGCCGTGGCGCGTCCCCCGGAAGGTGACAGTGCCGCGTCGGTCGGGTCACCCCCTGGTCGCCCGCCGGGCACCCCGCACGCTCGCTCCCCACCGCCCTCGCGGAACCCGCGCAGAGGCCGGACAGATGCTGTGAACTGGTCGTTCCCGCCGGACGACTTCCGCTGTCGGCGTAAGGTCATCGCATGTTCTTCTTCACGATCCGACGGGTCATTTCCGCCGTCCTCGTGTTGCTGGCCAGCTCTTTCCTGGTCTTTGCCCTGTGCGCAGTGTCCTTCGACCCGCTGTCGAAGTACTACAACCTGAACCCCCGGCCGCCGCAGGCGTTCTTCGACAATCTGCGCGTGCAGCTGGGGCTCGACGACAACTTCTTCGTCCGGTACTGGCACTGGCTGACCGGCGTCCTCACCGGGGACTTCGGTCAGACCGTCAACGGCACCCCGGTGAGCGACCAGCTGCCCGGACGAGTGCTGGTGACCGGCCGGATGATCCTGCTGGCCGTGCTCCTGGCCGTGGTGCTGGCGATCGTGGTGGGCGTGATCGGTGCCGTCCGCCAGTACAAGCCGTCGGACTACACGTTCACCTTCATCGCCTACCTGCTCATCGCCCTGCCGACCTTCTGGTTCGCGGCGCTGCTCAAGGAGTTCGTGGCCGGGGGCATCAACGACCTGTTCGGCAGCCAGGTGCTCTACACGATCGGCGAGGAGACACCCGGGCTCCGGCTGTATGCCACCGGCTGGGAACTCTGGTCCGACCGGCTGGGGCACCTGATCCTGCCCACGGTCAGCCTCGCGCTGCTCTCGTTCGCGGCGTGGAGTCGTTTCCAGCGCGCGGCGATGCTCGACGTGCTCGGCTCGGACTACCTGCGGCTGGCCCGCGCCAAGGGCCTCACCTACCGGCGCACGGTGATCAAGCACGGGCTGCGCAACGCGCTCATCCCGCTCACCACCGTGGTCGCGCTCGGGATCGGGACCCTGTTCGGTGGCGCGATCATCACCGAGCGGGTCTTCGTCTGGCACGGGATGGGGGAGTACCTCCTCAACGACGGCATCGGCAACAACGACATCAACGTGGTCCTGGGCTGGCTGCTGGTGAGTGCGACCGCGGTGGTCCTGTTGAACCTCGTCGCCGACTTGCTCTACGCGGTCCTGGACCCGCGGATCCGACTGGCCTGAGCCGCCGTCCCCAAGAGAGAAGGCATTCCATGGCCACCACCCAGGCGACCACGGCATCGGCCGGGGCAACGCTGACCACCGCGCCGGGCGGTCCGGACACCGGCGGCGCCGAGCGCGAGTTCGGCGTCAAGGCCCGCAGCCAGCGCCAGCAGATCGTCCGCCGCTTCCTGCGCAACAAGGTCGGCATGACCGGCCTGATCATCTTCGTGCTGATGCTGGTGTTCGGCTTCATCGGGCCGCTGGTCTACGGCGTCCACTACGCCGACCAGAACGTGAACGCCCAGTCCGTGGGTCCCGGCGTCGCCGGCTACCCGCTGGGCAGTGACGAGATCGGCCGCGACGAGCTCGCCGGCCTCATGCAGGGGGTTCAGCGCTCGCTGTTCATCGTGCTGCTCTATGTCGTCATCGCCCTGCCGCTCGGCCTGCTCGTGGGTGCCCTGGCCGGCTACTTCGGCCGGTGGATCGACAGCGTGCTGATGCGCATCGTCGACCTCATCCTCACCGTCCCGCTGCTGGTCGTGCTCCTCGTGGTCTCCAGCAACTTCCCCAGCTCCCGCACGCCACTGGGCGTGGGGATCATCCTGGGGTTGTTCGGCTGGCTGGACCTGGCCCGCATCGTGCGCAGCCAGTTCCTCTCGCTGCGGGAGAAGGAGTACGTCGAGGCGGCGCACTCCCTCGGCGCGTCCAACAGCCGGATCATCTTCAAGCACCTGATCCCCAATGCGCTGGGCTCGCTGATCGTCTGGACGACGTTGGCCGCAGCGACCGCGATCATCCTCGAGGCGTCACTGACCTACCTCGGGTTCGGCGTCAACGGCGCGGGTCAGACCTCCCTGGGCCGGTTGGTCTCCGATGGCGTCCAGGCCGCCAGCACCCGTCCCTGGCTGTTCTACTTCCCCGGCATCACCCTGCTGATCATCGTGCTGTCGATCAATCTGATCGGCGACGGGATCCGGGATGCCTTCGACCCGAGCAACCGCCGCGTGCGGGCCTGACAGCACCAAGTGACGGAGAGCTCCATGTCCACCCTCGGGACCACGGGCCCCGCCGCGTCCAGCTCCGGTGCGACCTCCACCGGCACGCTGAGCCGGGGCCGCACCCAGAGCCTGCCCGGCTTCGACGCCTCCGCGCCGCTGCTGCAGGTCACCGACCTCAACGTCCGCTTCCCCACCGAGGACGGCTCCGTGCACGCCGTCCGCGGCGTGGACTACACGCTGCGCGCCGGTGAGGTGCTCGGCATCGTCGGCGAGTCCGGCTCGGGCAAGTCGGTCACCTCGCTGGCCGTCATGGGTCTGCTGCCGAGTTCGGCCCGGGTCAGCGGCTCGGTGAAGTACCGCGGCCAGGAGCTCCTCGGGCAGAGCGACCGCAGCATGTCGCGGATCCGCGGCAAGGGCGTGTCGATGATCTTCCAGGACCCGATGACGTCGCTGGACCCGGTGTACCAGGTCGGCGCGCAGATCCAGGAGACCCTGCGGATCCACGACAAGTCGCTGTCGTCCAAGGGCGCGGAGGCGCGGGCAGTGGAGCTGCTCGAGCTGGTCGGCATCCCGAACGCCGTCGAGCGGGTGCACTCCTACCCGCACGAGTTCTCCGGCGGCATGCGCCAGCGCGTGGTCATCGCCATCGCCATGGCCAACCAGCCGGAGGTGATCATCGCCGACGAGCCGACGACGGCGCTGGACGTCACCGTGCAGGCACAGATCCTCGAGGTGCTGCAGACGGCGCTGCAGGAGACCGGCGCGGCGATGGTCATGATCACCCACGACCTGGGCGTGGTCGCCGGGATCGCCGACCGGGTGCTGGTCATGTACGCCGGCCGGCCGGTCGAGGTCGGCAGCGTCGAGGACATCTACTACGAGCCGCGGATGCCCTACACGCTCGGGCTGCTGGGCTCGCTGCCGCGGCTGGACGCCCCGACCCGCGAGCGGCTCACGCCGATCCTCGGTTCACCGCCCTCGTTGGTGAACATGCCCCCGGGGTGTCCGTTCGCGCCCCGGTGCCCGCTGCACGTCGCCGAGTGCGACGAGGCCGAGCCGCCGCTGTTCCAGGTCGGCCCCGGCCACAACGCCGCCTGCATCCGCACGCAGGAGGTCGAGCGCGCGCACGGGCGCGCGGCCGAGGTGTTCAGCGAGACCGCGACCGACGCCGTCCTCGCGGGGGAGGCCCTGCCGGCCGACCTGGCCCTCGGTGAGGGCGCCGGTGAGGCCACCGTCGCCGGCGACCCGCCGGCCGGCCAGACCGAGCCGCGCGCCTCGGGCGTCAGCGACACCGGCAGCGTCATCAGCACCCACCGCGGCACCACGGACGGAGACCGGGCATGAGCGCCCCCACCACCGAGCGCACCAGCGGCGGCGCCACTGGTCACGGCGAGCCGATCCTGAGCGTCCGTGGGCTGGAGAAGCACTTCCCGATCAAGGGCGGTGGCCTGATCAAGCGCACCGTCGGGGCGGTCCGCGCCGTGGACGGCATCGACCTGGACCTCTACCCGGGTGAGGTGCTCGGGCTGGTCGGCGAGTCCGGCTGCGGGAAGTCGACCACCGGGCGGGCCATCCTCAACCTGCAGCCGGCCACCGCCGGCTCGGTGGTCTTCCAGGGCCGGGAGATCGTCGGGCTCAACCGCAAGCAGATGCGGCCGCTGCGCCGGGACATCCAGCTGGTCTTCCAGGACCCCTACGCCTCGCTGAACCCCCGCCTGCCGGTCTTCGACATCGTCGCAGAGCCGCTGGTGATCCACGGGCTCACAAAGGACAACACCGAGCTCCGCGCGCGCGTGCGTGAGCTGGTGGAGACCGTCGGGCTCAACCCGGAGCACACCAACCGGTACCCGGCGGAGTTCTCCGGCGGCCAGCGGCAGCGCATCGGCATCGCCCGTGCGCTGGCCCTGCAGCCCAAGGTGCTGGTCCTCGACGAGCCGGTCTCGGCGCTGGACGTGTCCATCCAGGCCGGCGTCATCAACCTGCTCGAGGACCTGAAGAACTCCCTCGGCCTCAGCTACCTGTTCATCGCCCACGACCTGTCGGTCGTCCGGCACATCTCCG
>JAOPVN010000396.1 GCA_025966175.1 Modestobacter sp.
TCGAGTTCGACGGCGGACGGCGAATGGCAGCAGGGGCCGGTGACCTTCGTGCATGCCGGGGCGGCGGCGCCGGCGCACATCGACCCGGCCCAGGCGGTCGACCTCGACTCGTTCACGGTCACGCGCAACCTGTACGACCCGCTGGTCTGGACCGACTCCGACCTGAAGACGATCCCCTGGCTGGCCACCGAGTGGACCACCTCCGAGGACGGCCTCACCACGACCTTCACCCTCCGTGACGGCGTGCAGTTCAGCGACGGCTCGCCGCTGACGTCCGCGGACGTGAAGCTGACCATCGAGCGGATCCTCGCGCTACAGGCCGGGCCCTCGTACCTGTTCACCGACGTGACCGACGTCGAGGCGGTGGACGACCTCACCGTGGCGATCCACACCAAGCAGCCGGACACCTACCTGCTGCCGCACCTGACCAAGGTGGGCATCCTGAGCTCGGCTGCCGTCGAGGCGCACCGCACCGACGACGACCCCTGGGCCACGGCGTGGTTCGACGAGAACTCGGCCGGCTCCGGCCCGTACGTGCTCGGTGAGTGGCAGAAGGGCGTGCAGCTCACCATGGAGACGAACGAGGACTGGTGGAAGGGCTGGGAGCCCGGCTCGATCGACACGGTGATCGACCAGTTCGTCACCGAGACGTCCTCCCGCATCCAGATGGTGGAGCAGGGCACCGCGGACTTCGCCTCGTCGTGGCCGGCCAACGACGCCCTGCGCGTGGGCAAGCAGGACGGCTTCAGCCTGGTGAGCGTGCCGACCTTCGAGATCGAGCCGATGTTCTCGCTGAACACCCAGAAGGCGCCGTTCGACAACAAGCTGGTCCGTCAGGCCGCGCAGCTGGCGTTCGACTACGGCGCGGTCGTCGACTACTACCAGGGCGAGGCCACCACGCCCGGCGGCCCGATCCCGAGTGACTACCCGGGCGCGAAGGACTTCCCGGCCTACGAGCAGGACCAGGCGAAGGCCAAGGAGCTCATCGCGCAGAGCGGCGTGGACCTCTCGAAGAACCCCGTGACCTTCGTGCTCCCCGCCGGGTACGACAGCTTCTCGGTCGGCGCCACGATCTTCCAGGAGTCGCTGCAGAAGGTCGGCTTCACCGTGGAGATCCAGCAGATGCCCTTCAGCCAGGTGATGTCCGCCTACTCCGACCCGGCGACGGCGGGTGAGGCCTCGGTCATCATCTCCAGCCCGTACTCGACGGACCCGACGGTCTTCCTCGGCAACTTCTACCTGCCCGGCGCGACGTACAACTTCTCGATGTACGACAACCCGCAGGTCACCTCGCTGGTCGAGCAGGCGCGTTCGAGCGTCGACCAGGCCGCCGCGGAGACCGCCCTGCAGGAGGCCGAGACGCTGATCCGCGATGACGCCCCGGCCATCTGGGCCGGCCGGCCGAACACGCTGGTCGCCGTGCCGGACTACGTCAAGGGCTACGAGATGGCCACCGTGGACTACCGCTGGACGATGTACTTCTGGCAGCTGCGGATCGCAGCGCACTGATCACCCGGCCGGTCCCTCGGCAGGAAGCGTCCTCGATTGCTCACCTATCTCCTGAAGCGTCTCGGATGGATGCTCGTGGTGCTGTTCTGCATCACGGTCATCACGTTCGCGCTGGCCCGGGTCATCCCGGCCAACCCAGCCGCCTCCGCTGCCGGCCTGGGGGCCTCCGCGGAGCAGATCGCCGCCATCTCCCACCGGATGGGTCTCGATCAGCCGCTGGTCGACCAGTACTTCATCTACCTGCGGGGCATCCTCCAGCTGGACTTCGGCACCTCGATCGCGACGGGTTCCTCGGTCCGTACCGACCTGGGCCACTACCTGCCGGCGACCCTGGAGCTGATCGGCGTCAGCTTCGTCGTCTACCTGATCCTGGCCATCGCGCTCGGGGCGTGGTCCGCGGTGACCCGCTCCCGCTTCGTCGACGGCGCCATCCGGGTCGTCTCCATCGTCAGCTCGGCCGCCCCGGTCTTCTGGGTGGCGCTGATGCTGCAGCTCGTCTTCTTCGCCAACCTGGGCTGGCTGCCCAGCGGCGGCCGGCTCGACATCCGGGAGACCCCGCCGGACACGATCACCGGCTTGTACACGATCGACACGCTGCTGCACGGGGACGGCCCGCTGTTCGTCAGCGCGGTGACCCACCTCGTCCTGCCGGTGACCGCGGTGGTGCTGAGCATGCTCGGCGTCGGCGTCCGGCTGCTCCGGTCCAGCATCGGCGCGGAGCTGAACGAGGCCTACGTGCGCACCGCGGAGGCCAAGGGCATGCCGCCGGCCCGGATCCTCTTCCGGCACGTGCTGAAGAACGCGCTGAACCCCTTCGTCAGCATGAGCGGTGTCCAGCTCGGCTACCTGTTCGCCTGGATCATCCTGGTCGAGACGATCATGCAGTGGCCGGGCCTCGGGCTGTACGCGTTCAACTCCTTCCAGAGCGTGGACTACAACCCGATCATGGCGATCACGCTGGTCATCACCGCGTTGTTCCTGCTGATCAACCTGGTCGTGGACCTCATCTATCCCCTGCTCGACCCACGCATCCGATTGGCGGCGAGCTGACGTGGCCTCAGCAGTGAACGCAGCGCCGACACCCGAGGTCGTACCGGTCCGGCCACGACGCCGGTTCCGCCCCGGCCTGGCCACGGTGGGCGGCGTCATCGTGGCGCTCTTCGTGGTCATGGCGGTGGCGCCGGGCCTGTTCAGCAGCCAGAGCACGACCGCGCTGGACGTGGGGCAGAAGTTGCTCCCGCCGAGCCTGGACCACCTGTTCGGCACCGACGAGGTGGGCCGGGACATCTTCTCCCGGGTCGTCCACGGCGCCCGCTACACGTTGTCGATGTCGGTGGCGATCGTCGTCGTCGCGGCCATCATCGGCACGCTGCTCGGCCTGATCGCCGGCTACGTCGGCCGCTGGGTCGACCAGCTGATCATGCGGATCACCGACGTCTTCTTCTCGCTGCCGACCTTCGTCGTCGCGATGTCGCTCGCCGTCGTCCTGGGGCGCGGCATGCTCTCGCTGGTCTTCGCGCTGAGTATCGTCTGGTGGCCGACGTACACCCGGCTGGTCCGCGGCATGGTGCTCGGCATCCGGGAGCGGCCGCACGTGCGCTCGGCCCAGGCCATCGGCGCCGGCCGGATCCGGATCCTGCGGCACCACATCGTGCCGTTCCTGACCCACGAGCTGATCGTGCGCGGGACCCAGGACATCGGTTACGCCATCGTCGCCGTCTCCAGCCTGAGCTTCATCGGCGTCGGGGCCCAGCCGCCCAGCCCCGAGTGGGGGCTCGTGCTCTCCGGTGCGCGCTCCTACATCACCTCGTCCTGGGCGTACCCGCTGTTCCCCGGGCTCACGATCATCGTCGCGACGCTCGGCTTCTCCCTGCTCGGCGACGCGCTGAGCGACCGGGCCCGGCCGGGTTCACGCCGCCGGGGTCTGTCGTGACCTCGACGCCCACGCACCCGTCCCCTCCGCACCCCTCGACAGGAGTTCCCACCATGGACCTGGTCATCACCGGCGGCGAGGTCGTCACCGCCGGCAGCCGCGGGATCGCCGACATCGGCGTGTCCGGCGGGAAGATCGTCCAGATCGGCGGGGAGGTGCCGATCGACGCGTCGACCCGGGTCCTCGACGCGGCCGGCAGGTTCGTGATCCCCGGCGGCGTGGACATGCACGTCCACCTCTCCCCCGCCTACATCCCCGCGGGGGTGGGCCCCGGTGGCGTGACGCCCACCGGTGACCAGGCGCTGGTCGACGACGTGCTCGCCTGGGCCGACGACTTCGTCAGCGGCTCGCACGCGGCGGCCGCCGGTGGCATCACCACGATCGGCAACATGACCTTCTCCCAGACCGGCGAGCAGCCGGTCGAGGCCGTGGCGCGCACCGCGAAGGACGCCGCGCGGGACAGCATCGTGGACTTCGTGCTGCACCCGGTGCTGCTCACCGCCCAGGGTATGGCCGAGCAGGTCGAGGAGCTGGCCGCCGCGGGCTGCGCCAGCGTCAAGTTCTTCATGATGTTCGACAGCTTCGACGCCGAGTCCGCGGACTACGTCAAGGTGCTGGCCCGGGCCGGCGAGCAGGGCCTGGTCACGATGATCCACTGCGAGGACGCCTGCGTGGTCGGGCACGTGACCGGCGAGCTGGTGCACGCCGGGCACACCCACCCGCGCAACTACGGCCGCAGCCGGCCGGCCTACGCGGAGGCCGTCGCGGTCGCCCGGGCCGTCGCCTACGCCGAGGCGACCGGCTCGCCGATCTACATCGTCCACCTGTCCAGCCGGGAGGCCCTGGACATCGCGACCCGGGCCCGGGCCCGAGGCGTCCCGGTCTTCGTCGAGACCCGCCCGATCTACCTGCTGTTCGACGAGAGCTACCTCGACCGCGAGGACGGCGGGCTCTACGTCGGCAACCCGCCGCTGCGGACCACCGACGACGTCAGCGCGCTGTGGGGCGGGCTGGCCAGCGGCGCGATCGACACCGTCTGCACCGACCACGCCCCGGCGCTGAAGGCGGACAAGATCGGCCCGGACGTCAACATCACGACGGTCGCTCCCGGCATGGCCGACCTGGAGACGATGCTGCCGCTGGTCTACACCGAGGGCGTCCGCAAGGGCCGGCTCACGATGGAGCAGTTCGTGGAGGTCACCTCCACCAACGCGGCCCGGATCTTCGGGATCTACCCGCAGAAGGGCACCATCGCCGTCGGCAGCGACGCCGACCTGGTGATCTGGGACCCCGCCACCCAGTCCTCCTTCGACGGCGCCAGCACCCACACCCGCACCGACTTCAGCCTCTACGACGGCTGGCAGGTCGAGGGCGGCCCCGTCACCACCATCAGCCGGGGCGTCGTCGTCTACGACGACCGCGCGATCGTCGCCGGGGACTCCCGGGGGCAGCTCGTGCGCAAGGCGCCCGGCACCCAGACCACCCACTCCGGAGGAGTCAGCCATGAGCAGTGAGTTCACCCTGGCCGCGGTCGGCGACGTCGTGCTGACCCGGTCCTGGACCCGGGACGAGGACACCGACCCCCGATTCCTGGAGGTCGTGGAGCTGCTCGGCGGCGCCGACCTGGCCTTCGCCAACCTCGAGTCGGCGGTCAGCCGCACCGGGTACTCCCGGGACAAGATGGTCACCCTGCGCAGCGACCCGGAGCTGGCCGACGACCTCAAGCGGATGCACTTCGACGTCTTCTCGGTGGCCAACAACCACACGCTGGACTACGGCGAGGACTCGCTGGTCTCCATGCTGGACACGCTCGCGGCCACCGGCCTGCACGCCGTGGGGGCCGGCCGGGACCTCGAGGGTGCACTGACCCCCGCCGTCGTCGAGAGCAACGGCGCCCGGGTCGCCTTCTTCGCGGCCAGCTGCCTCCTGCCGCTGGGCTCGGCGGCCGGCCCGGCCCGCCCCGGCCTGGCACCGCTGCGCATCCGCACCTCCTTCGAGATCGATGCCTACATGGAGATGGAGGAGCCCGGGCACGCCCCCGCCGTCCACACCGTGCCGGACGAGGCGGACCTGGCCGCGCTCTGCGCCCGGATCGCCGAGGTGCGCGACTCGGTGGACTTCGTCGCCGTCTCCGTGCACATGGGCTTCGGGGTGGGCGAGGAGGTCGCCGAGTACCAGCGCCCGCTCGCCCACGCGCTCATCGACGCCGGTGCGGACGTGGTGCTCGGCAACCACGCGCACGTCATCCAGGGCATCGAGACCTACCGCGGCAAGGCGATCCTCTACAGCCCGAGCAACTTCGTGGCCCAGCAGCCGCGGGAAGGACAGCCCCCGGCGGTGCTGGACCTCTACGCCAAGATGTCCACCGACGCCTACCTGGCCTTCCTGGACGTCGCCGCCGACGGCGGTTACCGGATGCGGATCGTCCCCACCGTCGCCAACGACAACGGCCTGCCCGTGGCCGCGACCGGGGCGGACTTCGACCGGATCGCCGCCCGGCTCGTCCGGCTGTCCGCGCCGCTGGAGACCTCCGTCGTGGTGGACGGCCCGGACATCACCCTCGAGTTCGGTCGCTGACCTCCGTGGAAGAGACCGCCATCCTCGAGGTGCGCGACCTGCGCACCCACGTGGACTCCGAGCGCGGCACCGTCCGCGCCGTCGACGGGGTGAGCTTC
>JAOPVN010000400.1 GCA_025966175.1 Modestobacter sp.
CGCTGCACCGCGGCTGGGACGTCACCATGGCCACCCTCGCCCACGAGCGGGCCGGGGTGATCGGCCTCGCCGCCGAGCTCGAGCACAACGTCACCGCCGAGCTGTCCGGTGCGCTGAGCACCACGAGTGCAGCGGAGGGGCCGCAGGCGCCCCTGCTGCGCCAGGAGATCGCCCGCCGGTACGCCGACGCCCGGATCGCCGGCCTGCTGGGCCTCCGGGCGCTCGCCGACGAGGAGCGCGGCGCCCCGCCCGGGCCGGAGCAGACCCTGATCAAGCTGGCCTGGGGCAGTGCCGTGGAGAGCGTGGCGACCACCCTGCTCGAGGCCGCCGGACCGGACGCCCAGCGCGCCGGGGACGCGTCGATGGCCTACCTCCGGGCGCCGGCGGCGACGATCGCCGGCGGGACCACCGAGGTGCTCAAGACGCTGGTGGGGGAGCGGGTCCTGGGCCTGCCGCGTGAGCCGAGGCCGGTGTGATGCCGCGTCGACGGCCGCGGGTGGCCGTGCCCATCGCGTTGGTGCCCACGGCGTTCGTGCCCACCGACCCCGTACCGACCGACCCCGTGCCGACCGACCCCGTGCCGACCGACCCCGTACCGACCGACCCCGTACCGACCGACGACCGGCCGCTGGCCCGGAAGGGAACCGACCGTGCCCTCTGACCTGCAGGAGCGGGCCGACCTCGCGCGCACCGTGGCGGAGCTGCTGGCCGACCTGGGCGGCGAGGAACGACTGCGTGCCGTGGTGGACGGCGGCGAGGGGTGGGACGCCGCCTTGTGGCGCCGGGTCCTGGAGCTCGGCGTGTTCGACCTCGCGCTCGCCGCCAACCGGGGCGCCGACGGCGGCTCCTACGCCGACCTGGCCGTGGTGTTCGAGGAGCTGGGCCGGGCGCTCGCGCCGGTGCCCGCGCTGAGCACGGTGGCTGCAGCGACCGTGCTGGACCTCAGCGGCGCGCCCGGGGCAGGCGAGCTGGCCGAGGACGTGGTGTCCGGCCGGGTCCGGGCGGCGCTCGTCCTCCCCGGCGACGGCAGCACGTGGGGGCAGCGCACCCCGCTGCGCGCGGAGTCGCGGAACGGCGGATGGACCCTGGACGGGACCGTCGAGCTGGTCACCGACGCCGTGGGCGTGGACCGATTCGTGGTGCTGGCGGCCACCGGCGACGGCGCCGCCTTCTTCCTCGTGCCCGCCGGTTCGGCGGTGACGGTGACCCCGGTCCCGGCGCTGGACCTCACTCGGCCCCTCGCCTCGGTGACCCTGACGGGCGCGCCGGCCACGCCGCTGACCATGCCGGACCGGACCGACGACGCGCTCGCCCGCACGCTGGACGTGTGCGCGAGCATGCTGGCCGCCGAGAGCGCCGGGCTGGCCCGCCGGGCACTGGGCTCGGCCGTGGAGTACGCCAAGATCCGGGTCCAGTTCGACCGGCCGATCGGGTCCTTCCAGGCGGTGAAGCACTCCTGCGCGGAGATGCTGCTGATGGTCGAGGGCGCGCGCTGCCTGTCCGACGCCGCAGCGGCTGCCCTGGACGAGGACGACCGTGAGGCCGCGTCGCTGGCCGCAGGGGTCGCCCGGGCACACGCCGGGGAGACCGCGGTGGAGTGCGCCGAGCGGTGCCTGCACCTGCACGGCGGCATCGGGTTCACCTGGGAGCACCTCTCCCACCTCATGCTGCGCCGGGCCAAGAGCGACGCGGTGCGGTTCGGTCGCCCCGCCGAACACTGGGACCGGGTCGCCCGGCGGCTGGCCACCCGGGCGGTCGTCCCGGGATGAGCACACCTCCGGCAGCGGCCGCTGAGGTGACGGTGGTCGACGTCCGCGGTCCGTGGTTCGAAGAGCTGTCCGTCGGCCAGGTCTTCGACACAGCGCCCGCGGTCACCCTCACCGACGGGCAGGCCGCCGTCCACCAGTCGATCCTGGGCGATCGGCTGCGGCTGCCGCTGTCGCAGCCGCTGGCCACGCAGGTGGTCGGGCACGGACCGATCGCACCCCCGGGACTGGTGTGGAACGTGGCGATCGGCCAGTCGACCGTCGTCACCCAGCGGGTCCGGGCCAATCTCTTCTACCGCGGCCTCGTGTTGCGCCGGTCGCCGGTCATCGGGGACACGCTGAGCACCCGTACCGAGGTCGTGGCGCTCAAGCAGAACAAGGTGCGGCCCGACCGGCCGGCCACCGGGCTCGCGGCGCTGCGGATCACCACGGTGGACCAGGCCGATCGGCCGGTGCTGGACTTCTGGCGCTGCGCGATGATCCCGCTCGCCGACCCGTCCGCGGCGACCGGGCACGACGACGACCTCGCCGCTGTGGGCCGGGCCGTCACCGACGAGGACCTGCGGGCAGCCGTGGCGGGCTGGTCGCTGCCGGCATCCGCCGGGCCGGCCGTGCTGGCCGGGCAGCGCTACCGGGTCGACGGCCGCGACATC
Source organism: Modestobacter sp. (assembly GCA_025966175.1). GTDB lineage: Bacteria > Actinomycetota > Actinomycetes > Mycobacteriales > Geodermatophilaceae > Modestobacter. Next base: position 2,420 of record JAOPVN010000400.1, read on the forward strand.
GTCTCCTCGGCTCCCGAGCTCGCCCGGCTGAGCTTGAACGTGGCCGCGGTGCACCACGACGCGCAGCGCGCCGGTGGTCGTCGACTGGTCTACGGCGGGCACACGATCGGCGTCGCGCTGGGGCAGGCGACCCGCGCCCTGCCCGGCCTGCTGACCGTCGTCGGCTGGCACTCCTGCGACCACCTGGCTCCGGTGCACGAGGGCGACCTGCTGGCCAGCACGCTCGACGTCGAGCGGGTCGACGAGCTGCCGGACGGCGGACGGCTGCTGCACCTGCGCTCGCAGGTCACCGCCGAGCCCGCGGACGGGGGCGCGGCGGTGACCGTGCTCGACTGGCGGTTCGTGGCCGCGGTCGCCTGACCCGCGGCACCTGTCACACATCGAGAACTGCCGGTCCGGCGAGCGGGCCGAGCAGGGGAGAGAGGGGCCTGGGATGGCGGCAACAGCAGTGATCACCGGAGGTACGGGCGGTCTGGGCCGCGCGGTGACGGCGCGGTTCCTGGACGCCGGTTGGCGCGTGGTGGTGCC
>JAOPVN010000403.1 GCA_025966175.1 Modestobacter sp.
ACCTGCGCCGCGGCCCGGCCTGAGCCGGCCCGGCCTGAGCCGGCCCGGCCTGAGCCGGCCCGGTCTGAGCCGGACCGGTCTGAGCCGGACCGGTCAGCGGGCCGCCCCGCGGTGGCGCACCGCGTAGGTGAGCGCGTCGACCAGCGCGTGCCAGGAGGCCTCGACGATGTTGTCGTGGACGCCGACGGTGGTCCACTCCCCCACCCCGTCGGTGCTGTCGATGAGCACCCGGGTGGTGGCGCTCGTGCCGCCCTTCCAGCCCAGGATGCGGACCTTGTAGTCGGCCAGCGAGACGTCGGCCAGCTGCGGGTACCGCCCGACCAGCGCCTGGCGCAGCGCGTTGTCCAGCGCGTTGACCGGACCGTTGCCCTCGCCGGTGCTGATCACCCGTTCGCCGTCCACGTGCACCTTCACGGTGGCCTCGCTGACCACCACGCCGTTGCCCCAGTGCTCGACCGACGTCCGGTAGCTCTCCAGCTCGAACAGTGGGTCGGGGGCGTCGGGGAGCTCGGCCCGCAGCAACAGCTCGAAGGAGGCGTCGGCGGCCTCGAAGGACCAGCCGTCGGCCTCGAGCACCTTGACCTGGTCCACGACCCGGCCGATCGCGTCGGCCTGGCCGGTCAGGTCCACGCCCAGTTCGCGGCCCTTGAGCTCCACCGAGGCGCGGCCGGCCATCTCGGTGACCAGGATGCGCATGTCGTTGCCGACCACCGCGGGCTCCAGGTGGTTGTACAGCTGCGGGCTGACCTTGATGGCGCTGGCGTGCAGGCCGGCCTTGTGCGCGAAGGCCGAGGCGCCGACGAAGGGCTGGTGGTCGTCGGGGGCGATGTTGGCCAGCTCGGCGATGGCGTGGCTGACCCGCTTGAGCTCGGGCAGGCACTCCGCCGGCACGACCGGCAACCCCATCTTGGTGACCAGGTTGCCGATCAGCGCGAACGTGTCGGCGTTGCCGGCCCGCTCGCCGTAGCCGTTCGCGGTGCCCTGCACGTGGGTCACCCCGGCCTCCACCGCGGCCAGCGTGTTGGCCACCGCGCAACCGGTGTCGTCCTGGCAGTGGATGCCGAGCTTTCCGGACGTGCGCGCCCGGACGTCGGCGACGACGCGTCCCACGCCCATCGGCAGCATCCCGCCGTTGGTGTCGCACAGGACGCCCACCTCCGCGCCGGCGGCGAACGCGGTCTCCAGCACTCGCACGCCGTAGTCGGGGTCGGCGGCGTAGCCGTCGAAGAAGTGCTCGCAGTCGAGGAACACCCGGCGTCCCTGGCCCACCAGGAACGCCACCGTGTCGGCGACCATCGCGAGGTTCTCCTCCAGCGTGGTGCGCAGCGCGTCGCGCACGTGCCGGACGTCGGACTTGGCCACCAGGCACACCACCGGGGTCTGCGCGTCCAGCAGCGCCCGCACCTGCGGGTCGTCCTCCACCGGGACGCCGGCCTTGCGGGTGGCCCCGAAGGCGACCAGCTGCGCATGCCGCAGCTGCAGCTCGGTGCGCGCCCGGGCGAAGAACTCGGTGTCCTTGGGCAGCGCGCCGGGCCAGCCGCCCTCGATGAAGCCGACCCCGATCTCGTCGAGCAGTCGTGCGACGGCGAGCTTGTCGGCCACGGAGTAGCTCACACCCTCCCGCTGCGCACCGTCGCGCAGGGTGGTGTCGAAGACGTGGAACTCCGAAGCGGTGGCGGGCTGGGTGGCCACGGTGTCTCCCGGTGAGGTCGGTTTCTTGCCCAGACACGAAAAAACCTCCCGGGGTACGGGAGGTTGCGCGCAGTCGGGGAGGTGACTGCGCGCTAGGTGATGATGATCGTGCCGGTGGTCTCCATCACCACCAGTACAGCACAACGCCCAGCGCTCGTGACACACCGCTCCGCCGGACGGCGGGGACCCGGGGTCCCCGCCGTCCGGCCGAGGCGCTCAGCCCCCGGAGAGGGCGGCGAGCCGGTCGCCGACCTCGGCGGTGCGGACCGTCGCCTTCGGGTCCCGGGTGGAGAGGTCGAAGGCGACCGCGGCATTGACCCGCTTGGCCAGCTCGGGCCGCCCCAGGTGCTCCAGCAGCAGCCCGACCGACAGCACCGTGGCGGTCGGGTCGGCGATGCCCTGTCCGGCGATGTCGGGAGCGGAGCCGTGCACCGGCTCGAACATGCTCGGGTTGGTGCCCGAGACGTCGAGGTTGCCGCTGGCGGCCAGGCCGATGCCCCCGGTCACGGCGGCGGCGACGTCGGTGACGATGTCGCCGAAGAGATTGTCGGTGACGATGACGTCGTAGCGGGACGGGTCGGTGATGAAGAACATCGCCGCCGCGTCGACGTGCTGGTAGGCGACGGTGACCTCGGGGAACTCCGCGGAGAGCTCCTCCACGATCCGCGACCACAGCGACCCGGCGTGGGTGAGCACGTTGGTCTTGTGGATGAGCGTGAGGTGCTTGCGCGGCCGGGCCACGGCGCGCTCGAAGGCGTATCGGACCACCCGCTCGACACCGAAGGCGGTGTTGAGGCTGACCTCGGTCGCCACCTCGTGCGGGGTGTCGCGCCGCAGCACGCCACCGTTGCCCACGTAGGGGCCCTCGGTGCCCTCGCGCACGCAGA
>JAOPVN010000404.1 GCA_025966175.1 Modestobacter sp.
CACCGGCGCGGGCACGCCGGCCCCCCGGCGGTCGGCCTCGCCGGCCGGGCGGCTCGCTCTGCCGGTCGGAAACCGGTCACGCGGATGACCCCGGCGCGCAGCATCCGGCGGACGATCGCCGGGCACCTCGGACCCCTGCCCCGGGAGACCCGGCTGGTGCTCGGCGTCACGGCAGCCCTGCTGGGGCTGGCCACAGTTGCGGGGCGACCCTTCCTGGGGGCGGACTCCCCCAGCGCCTCCCTCTCGCTGCCGTGGTGGCTGCTGGCGGCCGCATTCGCCGCCACCGAGGCCAACGTCCTGCACCTGCAGGTGCAGCGGCAGGCGCGATCGGTGTCGCTCAGTGAGTTGACGGTGGTCCTGGGGTTGTTCTTCGCGGCGCCCCTCGACATCTGGATCGGCTGGCTCGTCGGCTCCGCCGCCGTCTTCGTGGTCCACCGCACCTCCCTGCTGAAGGCCTCCTTCAACCTCGCCCTGGTCACCGCGGAGACCGCGGTGGCCGTGGCCGTCTTCCACGCCGCTGTGTCCCTTGCCGACGGCCGCACGCCGGTCATCTGGCTGGGGGCCTACGCGGCTGCGTTCGTCCTCAATGCACTCGGCGTCATCGCGGTCGGCATCGTGATCGCGGTCTACGAGGGCGGCGTGCACCCGGCCGCTCTCCTCCGGGACGCCGTGACCGGCAACCCGGCAGGGCCGGTCATCGTGACCGTCGCTCTCGTCGGCGTCACGACTCTGACCGCAGTCGCGGACAGCATCTGGCTGTTCGTCGTGCTCGGCGCCCTGCTCCTGCGCGCCTACCGCGTCTTCGCGACGCTCACGGAGCGGCACCGGGACATGGAACGGCTCTACGAGTTCGGCCAGGCACTCGGCAGTGCTCCGGACGTGGACCACGTGCTGAGGACCGTGCTCGGCGAGGCCAAGGAGCTGCTGCGATCCGAGCGGGCCGAGGTCGCGCTCCTGACACCCGGCGGAGAACTCACCCGGGTCCGGATCGACGCGGACGGCCGGCTGTCCCGTTCCGTGGAGCCGGGCAGCCGGGAGGAGCACTGCCTGCGAGGCGTGCTGGACGGGGGCGTCCCGCTGCTCGCGCCGCGGGGCACCGGAGCCGCCGCCGCAGGCTCCGGGCCGGCCGGGCGCGCGTTCCGGGAAGCGATCGCTGTTCCGCTGCGCGGTCGGGACGGCTTCATCGGCGTGCTGTTCGTGGCCGATCGGCTGGGCGAGGTCCGCACCTACGACCAGGACGACGTACGGGCCCTGGAGACCGTGGCCAACCACGCCGCCGTCGCGCTGCAGAACGGCGAGCTGATCGAGAAGCTGCGGTACGAGGCCCTGCACGACAGCCTGACCGGCCTGCCGAATCGCACGTTCCTCCGGGCCGGCCTCGACGCCGCGCTCGATGACGTCCACGCGGGGCGGGCGGCCGGCGTGGCCGTGATGATCCTCGACCTCGACCGGTTCAAGGAGATCAACGACATCCTGGGACACCAGCACGGAGACCTCCTGCTCGTCGAGGTCGGCCGGCGCCTGACGTCGGCGGTCGGCCGGGCCGGCACCGTCGTCCGCCTCGGCGGGGACGAGTTCGCCGCCCTCCTGCCGGACACGGCCGACGAGGAACGGGCGCTCCGCGTCGCCGGCCGCGCCCTGCGGGCACTCGAGCTCCCGGTGGTGGTCGACGGCCTGGAGATCGACGTCAGCGGGTCCATCGGCGTCGCTCTGGCACCCACCCACGCCTCCGACGCCGCAGCGCTGCTCAAGCGCGCCGACGCGGCGATGTACCTCGCCAAGTCCTCCGCCTCCGGCCCGCGTCTCTACGAACCGGACCTGGACACGACCAGCCCTCGTCGCCTCACCCTCGTCTCCGAGCTGCGGGCGGCACTGCACGACGACCGCATCCAGGTGCACGTGCAGCCGCAGGCCCGGCTGGGCTCCGGTGCGGTGGTCGGCGTCGAGGCGCTGGTGCGCTGGCCGCACCCCGACCTCGGCTGGGTGTCCCCCGACGAGTTCATCCCGGTCGCCGAACGCAGCGGCCTCATCGGGCCGCTGACCAGCCAGGTCCTCGCCGCGTCGCTGGCGGCATGTGCGCAGTGGCGGGCGGCCGGGCACGACCTGGGCGTCGCCGTGAACCTCTCCGCCCGCAGCCTGCAGGACGCTGCTCTCGTCGATGAGGTGGCCCGGCTGCTCCGTCGGCACGACGTCCCGGCCGCCCGGCTCACCCTCGAGGTCACGGAGAGTTCGGTCATGGCCGATCCGGCCCGCGCCGTTGGTCTCCTGCACCAGTTGCGAGATCTCGGCGTGCGGTTGTCCGTGGACGACTTCGGCACCGGCTACTCCTCGCTGTCCTACCTCAAGCGGCTGCCGGTGCACGAGGTCAAGATCGACCGGAGCTTCGTCACCGGGCTCCGGGAGCAGGGCGAGGACGTCGCGATCGTGCGCGCGATCGTCGACCTGGGCCGTCACCTCGGGCTGGAGGTCCTCGCCGAAGGCGTCGAGGACCAGGAGACCTGGGACCTGTTGGCGTCCATGGGATGCGATCTGGTGCAGGGCTGGCACCTCGCCCGGCCGATGCCTACGGGTGAGCTCCTGCCCTGGCTCGTGGCCCGCGAGAGGGCCACCACCCCGGGCGGCCTGCGCGCCGTCTGACCCGCCGCTGCTGTCGCGGGGCGGGCTTCTCGGCGGAGCCGACCCGGAGGGCTGCACGGCCTCGCTCATCAGCCCGGGAACGCCCGCGGCTGGGAGGCGCACGTCCACCTGCCCGTTCGCCGATGGCTCGGCAGTGGCTTCGACAGACGCCCACCCAGCCCGGCACCCCACGCTGTCAGGCTTCACGGCCCCGTGCCGGGACACGGAAGGGGCAACCGGCGGGCTGGTCGACCTCGCGGCTCAGCGGGCTGCCCGGCGGGCCCGCTTCACCGCGTACATCTGCCCGTCGGCCCGGGCCAGCAGCACCTCGGCGGTGTCGCTGGCGCCGGTGAGGGCGAAGCCTGCGCTGCACTGCAACGGCGTGGCGCCGGCGGCGAGGGCGGTGTGGATGCGATCGATGACCGCGCAGGTCTCCTCCGCGGTCTGCAGGCCGGGGCAGAGCACAGCGAACTCGTCACCGCCGAGGCGGGCGATCGTGTCACCGGTGCGGACCGCGCTGCGCAGGGCCGTGGCGGCGTGCAGGAGGGCGGCGTCTCCGGCGGCGTGCCCCGCGGTGTCGTCGACGTGCTTGAAGCCGTCGAGGTCGCAGTAGATGAGCGCGGCGGGGGTCCCGCTGCGTCGCTGGGTGGTGAGGACCTGACCGATCCGGTCGAGCAGCAGGCTGCGGTTGGGCAGCCCGGTCAGCGGGTCGTGCAGCGCCGCCTCGCGCAGCCGTGCCTCGAGCTCCCGCTGCCGGGTCACGTCGGTGACCGTGGCGACGGCGCCGAGCAGGGCACCGCGGTCGTCGTAGACCGGTTCGGCGCTGGCCAGGGTCCGCCGCCGGGTGCGGCCGGGGGCTCCGGCGACCTGTTCGACCCCGCGGACCAGCTCGCCGCGCAGCGCCCGCTGCAGCGGGGTGCGGGCGTAGGGGACCGGGGTGACGCCGTCGCCCTCGAACAGGTTCAGGACGAGCTGGTCGGGGCCGCCGGGCTCGTCGCAGTCCAGGGTCGGTTCCTGCTCGCCGACCTCGCCCTCCTCCCGCCAGGCCTGCAGGACCTTGTTGACCAGCTGGGGCCGGCCGGCGGCGTCACAGGCGACGACGCCGACCGACAAGGAGTCCAGCAGCGCCCGGTCGAAGGCCCGGGCGCGGGCCAGTTCGGCGCCGGCGTTCGCGGCGGCAGCGGCCAGCTCGGCGGCGCGGTGGACGTAGCGGCCGCGCAGGATCACGCCGCGGGTGAGTTCGGCGAGGTCGGCCAGCTGCTGCACCTGCTCGTCGGTGAGCTGCCGTGGCCGGGTGTCGTACACGCAGACGGTGGCGACGGGCACCTCCTCGACGTCGATCGGAGCGCTGGCGTAGAAGCGCAGGGCCCCGACCTCGCCGTTGACGAACGGGTGGTGGCCGAACTCCGGGTCGGCGGACAGGTCCGCGGACCAGAAGACGCCGGGACGGAGGCTGGTGCGCGCGCAGACGGAGTACTCGCGGGGCACCTCGCCGGCCTCGGCGCCGACGGCGGCGAGGGTCAGCTGCCGGTCGGTGTCGAGCAGGTTGACCGCGGCGAACGGCACGCCGGTCAGCGCAACGGCCAGCCGCAGGGCGGCGCCGAGCTCGGCGTCGGCGGGGCGATCGAGGACGCCGAGCTCGCGCAGGAGCTCTCCCTGCCGGGCCGGCAGCTGGTCGGCGGTCTCGATCGCACGCAGGGCGGACGGCGGGGTCGGCATCGTGGTCCTCCTGGTCGGGTGCTGCGGAGCCGGACGGTGGTCGGTGCTTCGTTGCCGCGGTGGTGCTCGGGGCTCGCGCCGGCTCACACGGCGGTGGAGCCCAGCTCTGCCGGCGTACGGCGGGACTCGCCGGGGGCGGCCATGAGTTCCAGGACCGTCTCCGCATCGACGGGGCGGGAGAACAGGTAGCCCTGGCCCAGGTCGCAGCCGAGCTCGGTCACGTGGTCCCGCTGGTCGGTGGTCTCGATCCCCTCGGCAACCGTGAGCAGCCCGAGGGCGCCGGCCAGCTCCACGATGGCACGGGTGACGACGTCGGCGTTGGCGTCGCGCCCCAGTCCGTCGACGAACTCGCGGGCGACCTTGAGCATGTCGAGCGGGAAGCGAGAGAGGTAGGCCAGTGACGAGTACCCGGTGCCGAAGTCGTCGATGGCGATGCGCACGCCGAGGGCCTTGAGTCCCCCCAGGTTCCGCGCCGCGGTGTCCCGGTCCTGCATCAGCACGGTCTCGGTGATCTCCAGGATCAGCCGCGCCGGGTCCAGTTGCGCCTCGGCCAGGGCCCGGCCGACGTGGTCGACGATCCGCGGGTCGATGACCTGCCGCGCGGACAGGTTGACGGTGACGAAGAGCGGGGGCGGCTCGCCGCAGGCACCGACCCAGCGCGCGGCCTGACGGCAGGCCTCGCGCAGCACGAAGGCCCCGATCTCGGTGATGAGACCCGACTCCTCGGCCAGGGGGATGAAGGTGTCCGGCGGGCGGACGCCCTCGGGGTGCTGCCAGCGGACCAGCGCCTCGGCGCCGGCCGGCCGGCCGGTGCGGAGGTCCACCAGAGGCTGGTAGACGACGGTGAACTCGCCGCGGTCCAGGGCGCCGGCCAGCTCGGCAGCCGGGTCCGGCCGGTCGGGGGTGGTCTCCCCCAGCCCCTCCTCGAAGAGGACGGAGATACCGCGGCCGCCGCGCTTGGCGGTGTACATCGCGATGTCGGCATGCCTGATCAGCGTGTCGACGTCGATCCGGGCATCGGCGAACGCCACGCCGATGCTCGCGCCGACGGTGGCGACGCGTCCGGCGCCCAGGTCGACGGGCAGGTCCAGTTGGGTACGGATGCGGTCGAGCACGTGCTGGACGCCGTCCCGGTCGATCGGCCCGTGCAGGAGCACGGCGAACTCGTCCCCGCCCAGGCGGGCGGCGGTGTCGGCTGCCCGCAGGCAGTCGCGCAGCCGCTCGGCGAACGCCTGCAGCAGCACGTCGCCGGCCTCGTGTCCGTAGGTGTCGTTCACCGGCTTGAACCCGTCGAGGTCGATGTAGAGGACGGCAGGCCAGAGACCGTTGCGGCCGGCCAGGTGCACCGCGTGCTGCGTCCGGTCCAGGAAGAGGGTCCGGTTGGGCAGGCCGGTGAGGGCGTCGTGCATCGCCTGGTGGCGCAGCTCCTCCTTGAGCTCGGTGACGTGCCGCAGGTCGCTCTGCAGCCGGCCGCGCTCCAGCGATGTCGCCACGTGGCGGGCGAAGGTCTCCAGGAGGGTCCGGTCGCTGCCGGAGAAGGTCGACACCTCGCCGAGCCGCCCGGCGACCAGCAGCAGCCCGTGCACCCGCTCATCGGTGCGCAGCACCGCCATGACCCCGTCCTTGAGTCCGCGCCGGGCGATGTAGCGGCCCAGCGGCCCGTCGGGTGCGACGCCGGTCCAGGTGGTCAGGGTTTCCCCCGTCACCGACTGCAGCAGGCCGGCCAGGTCGTCCGTCTCGCGCACGGGGAGCAGGGCGACCGTCTCCTGGCCCTCCCGGCTGCGGGTCATCGAGGCGGCGTCCGCGTCGCCGCCGAGCAGCACCAGCTCGGCGACCGAGGCCCGGAACGCCTCGCGCACCGCGGTGACGAAGTTGCTCAGGCCCTCCCGGGCGTCGTCGCTGTCGTGCAGCCGCGAGGTCACCTCGTGGAGCACCCGCAGGTTCTCCTCCTGCTGGCGGGCGTGGGTGTAGGCGCGGTAGGCGGCGATCAGCAACCCCGACGACGGCGCGATCAGCACCAGGCCCGTCGGGTCCAGCACCGCGGTGCGGGCGACGAGCAGCCCCACCGTCGCGGTGCCCAGAGCGAACGGCATCGACAACGCGAACATCCGCCGGAGCTCCCGCAGGCTCGCACTGCCCTCGGACAGCGCGATCGCACCGAAGATGCACAGGCCGGCCGTGAGGATGCTGGCCGCGACGGCGAGCAGGGCGCCGATCCAGGTCCAGGCACTCGACCAGTCCGCCCCGCGGGTCACGGCCGTGAACACCACCACGGCCACGCAGTCGGCCACCGCGAACTGGGCCAGGTTGAACAGCCGCTTCAGGCCGGACTGCCGCCGGTCCAGCAGGAGCACGAGCGCGGCGCCGGTCAACTGGGCGGCGATCAGAGCGGTCGGCTCCGCGAGGCACAGGGCCGCGGCCAGCACCAGGTCGGTGAGCGTGAACCCGTGCGACTCCCGCCGTACCTGGACGTAGACCACCAGGCTCTCGCCGGCGGCGAAGGCCGCGACCCACACCAGCCAGGGGAGCTCCAGCGGAGCATCCACGCGCGGCAGGTCGTCCACCGCGCCGAAGAACAGCGTGATCGCGACCGCAGCCACCCCGGCGCCGAGCACCGCGATGCGCTGCTCCGCACTCAGTCGTGTCCAGACACGCGCCACGCCGCGACGAGGGGTCGTCGTGGTCGCCGGCACCGGAGCGCGCTCGGGCGTCGGCGGGTCGCCCGGGAGGGCGGGCGGAATCGCGCAGAGCTCGGGACCGGCGTCTGGAGTCGCGCCACTGCGGCTGCTGATCATGGTTGTCCAACCTCGGTGACTCGTGCTGACGATGGTGGCGATGACGTCCTGCGGGGTGCCCACGACTGGATCACCCGCCGTGGGCACCCGGGACGGTGACGAACGGCGCCGCTCGGCGCGCAGGGGGAGCCGCTGCCGTGCCGACGCCGTTCGTCACGCCCTCGTGGGTCAGGACCAGTCGACCCCGCCCCAGCGGAGCCCGGAGTACTCGACGCCGCCCCAGCGGAGCCCGGCCCAGTCGATCCCGCCCCAGCGGAGTCCGCCCCAGCGGAGCCCGGAGTAGTCGACCCCGCCCCAGCGGAGCCCACCCCAGCGGAGCCCGGCCCAGTCGGCCCCACCCCAGCGGAGCCCGGACCAGTTCGTGCGGTTCCGGATGCCGGCCGCGACCTTGGCGGAGTCGAAGGCCCGACCGCGGGCGTCGACCTCACCGGTGATCGTCTTGCCGTTGACGATCGCGTGGACCGAACCACGGGCGGCCTCGAGAGAGCCCAGACCGGTTGCCTTCTGCCAGTTCTGCTGGGCGTCGGCCGGCGCCGGCGCGGTGGAGGCGGCGGCCAGGTCGATCAGGCCCGAGCCCTGCAGCGTGACCGGTGCGCCGGGCACCGGCTGCGCCGTGCGGGTCAGCAGCGCTTTCACCTGGTCGGGGGTGAGGCCCGGGCGCTGCGAGAGCAGCAGGGCGGCGGCGCCGGAGACCACGGCGGCGGCCTGGGAGGTGCCGCTGCCCCGGAACAGCCGGTCCCCGATGCGGGCAGCGGGGTACTGGGTGTCCAGGTACGACCCGGGGTCCCGGAGGGTGACCACGCGGTCGCCGGGTGCCATCAGGTCCGGGTTGCGCACGCCGTCGCCACTGTTGGAGAACGAGGAGACGACGTCGTCGGCCGTGGTGGCCGTGCCGTTGGCGTTGTTGCTGCCGACCGCGATCACGTACGGGTCGATGGCCGGGTCGTCCAGCCGTCCGCTGGTGTTTCCCTGGTTGCCTGCGGCCACCACCACGACGACCCCGGCGTGCCAGGCCTGCTCGGCCGCGTAGGCCAGCGGGTCGAGCACGTAGCTCTGCAGACCGTCGGTCCCGAACGACATGTTCAGCACCCGGACGTTCAGCCCGTTCTTGCGGCCGTTCGCCACGACCCAGTCGATCGCGGCGATCGCCTGGGAGACGTCGGTCTGCCCCTGCGCGTCGGCCACCTTGATGCTGACGATGCGGGCGTCCGGGGCCATCCCGATGAAGTCGGAGGTGTTCCCCGGGTACGGCGCAGCGGCCGCGGAGTCCCGCCCGGCGATGATCCCGGCCATCGCGGTGCCGTGGCCGTAGGTGTCCAGGTTCTTGGCCGACGTCGACGCCTCGGGTGTGAGGTCGGGCCCATGGACGACCTTCCCGGCCGCCTGCAGGCCGTCGACCGGGACCACCCCGGAGTCGATGACGGCGACGTCGACACCTTGTCCGGTGGCGCCGGCGTCCCACATGTCCGCGGCCCCGGTGACCTGGTTGGCCAGGGTGTAGAGCGACCCGCTCTGGGCGACCTGGCCGGTGACGTCGGCGTCGGACAGCGACAGCCCGGCGTTCTCGGTGACCGAGAGGATCCCGGGCACGGTGCGCAGCACGGCCAGCCGGTCGGCCGGCACCGTGGCGCTGAAGCCGTCGATGATGCCGAGCGGCTCCTCCACGGTGCCGCCGAGGGCGGACACCGCCTGCTCAGGACCCTGCCCGGCGCCCGCGCCCTCGCGGACGATCACCGACACGGGTTCGGTGGGGGCGTCCGTCGACGCCTGTGCCGCCATGGGGGCGGCTGCGCCCATCGCCACGGCCGCGGTGGTCGCGATCGTCATGATCCGGCGCGCCCACACCGACGACCCGCCTGGCGTTCCGTCGGGCTCGAACCCAGCTGTAGGTGCTCGCCCGCTCTTCCTCATACCCACGTCGATCTCCCTCCTGTCATGTCACTGCTGTGTGGGGGAGGTGGGCACGCACGACAGCACCGCCGCCGGCGACGACGGTGGGATGCTTGCTGTGCACGAGTGCTCCTCGCGGTCCCCGGCAGCGGCCCCCGAGTGAGGGCACGGTGAAGGGATCGGCATGGCGCGCCGTCCTTTTCATCACGCATTTCCGCTGCGGCCTATCGACGGAGGCGATGGCTCGTGGAGCTGCGCCAACTCGAACAGTTCCTCGCCGTGGTGGAAGCAGGGTCGTTCACCGGAGCCGCCGCGCATCTCTACATGGCGCAGTCGAGCCTGTCGGCGTCACTCCTGGCACTCGAACGGGAGCTCGGGACGGTCCTGTTCGTCCGCGGGCGACGCGGCGCCGAGCTCACCGACGCCGGCCGCGCACTCGTCGGGCCGGCCCGAGCGGCGATCGACGGCATCGATCAGGCGCGCGACGCCGTTGCCGAGGTCAAAGGCCTGCTCCGCGGCTCGGTCCGGGTCGGGACCGTCGCCGTTCCCAGGAGCATCGACGTGGTCGTGACGATCCGGCAGTTCCGGAAGAGGCACCCGGGTGTGCAGGTGCACGTCCTGCACGACGGTGCGAAGGACCTCGTCCGGCTCGTCGCCGAGGGACAGGTGGATCTCGCCATCACGCCCCTGACTCATCGCACGAGTCCTGCGTTGCGGTTCGAACCGGTGGTGAGCACGCCGCTGGACGTGGTCTGCCCCGCAGGACACCGGCTGGGCGGGGCGCACGACGTGGACGTGCGTGACCTTCTCGACGAGGAGATCATCGACCTGCCTCGGGGGTGGTGGGTGCGCGACCTGTTCGATCACATGCTCGAGGAACGCGACCTGCGCAGGCAGGTGCGGCTCGAGGTCGACGAGTGGTTCGGCGTCCTGGCCATGGTGCAGCGCGGAATGGGCATCTCCT
>JAOPVN010000433.1 GCA_025966175.1 Modestobacter sp.
TCCTGCTCGGCGGCCTGCTCAAGCGGCTGGTGTACCTGTCGATCGGACTGGCGGTCATCCTCGCGTTCATCGGCGTCAAGCTCATCCTCGAGGCCGTCCACGAGAACCAGCTGCCGTTCGTCGGCCACCGGGAGCCGCTGGAGAGCGTCCCGTCGATCCCCACCTGGCTGTCGCTGACGGTGATCCTCGTCGTCCTGCTGGTCGCCACCGTGGCGAGCCTGCTCAAGACCCGCGGTGAGACGGCGGACGACGACGCGACGCCCGCGGTGCACGCCGGCGACGCCCCGGTCGACGGCGCCCCGGTCGACGACGCCCCGGTCGACGACGCCCCGGCGGTGCAGGCCGCCGAGGTGGACGAGCCCCGCCGGAACTGAGCCCGGCGGGGCGTCCCGCTCAGCGGGGTGGGATGGTCCCGGCCTCGACGGTCGCGCCGCCCGCGGCGACCAGCTCGCCGTCCCGCCACACCTCACGCACCCGCGCCGAGAGACCGGTGAGGTCGCCGGCGTCGCCCTCCAGCACGACGACGTCGGCCCGCTTGCCCGGCTCCAGGCTGCCCAGGGAGTCGGCCACCCCCAGCAGCTCGGCCGCCGACAGCGTGGTGGCGTGCCAGGCCTGCTCCGGGGTCATCCCGCAGCCGGCCATCAGGCCGAGCTCGGACAGGTTGTCCCCGTGCGGCCCGACACCGCTGTCGGTGCCCATCGCCACCTTCACGCCCGCCGCGATCGCCCGGGCCACCGAGGCGTCGTGCACGGACTGGACGGCGCGGGCCTTCTCGATGACCGCCTCGGGCAGCGACGCCCCGCCGGCCACGGCGGTCAGCACGGCCCGCGGCGCGGCGAGGGTCGGCACCAGCCAGGTGCCGCGCTCGAGCATCAGCTCGATCGCCTCGTCGTCGAGGAAGATGCCGTGCTCGATGGAACGGATGCCGGCGCGCACGGCGGTCTTGATCCCCTCCGCGCCCTGGGCGTGGGCCATGACGAAGGCGCCGGCCGCCTCGGCCTCCTCGACCAGGACGTCGAGCTCGGCCGGCCGGAAGTGCGGGTGCCGCGGGTCGTCCCGGGCCGAGAGGACGCCGCCGCTGGTGGCCACCTTGAGGACGTCGGCGCCCGCGCGCAGCAGCTCACGGACGGTGCGGCGCATCTCGTCCGCACCGTCCACCACGGTGTCCGGCCGGCCCGGGTGCGGGCCCATCAGCGGGATCTCGGCGCCGCAGACGTGCCAGCCGTCGCCGTGCCCGCCGGTCTGGGACAGCATGCTGATCGCGATCTGCATCCGCGGGCCGGCGATGAGCCCGGTGCGCACGGCCTCGGCCACGCCCAGGTCCGCGCCTCCGGCGTCCCGCACCGAGGTGATGCCCTGGGCCAGGGTGCGCCGCAGGTTGTGCACCGCCTCGTAGAAGCCGTAGCTGAACGGGGTCTGCAGCTGCCGCAGGGTGTCGACGCCGCTCATCATCACGTGCACGTGGCAGTCGAAGAGGCCGGGCAGCACGGTCGCGCCGGTGCAGTCGACGACCTCGTCGCCGTCCAGTCCCGTGCCCACCTCGACCACCAGGCCGTCCTGCACGGCGACGTCGGCGGCCGCCGCGGGGCTGCCCGTGCCGTCGAGTACCTGTCCTCCGGAAAACACGCGTCGCGTCATGATCGTCACCCTATTGCCCTCACCCCTTAGCGGTGCTCATCATCTTGGCCGCAACGCACCTGGGCTAGCGTGCTGGTCATGCGGCCGACCGACCTCTCCCTGCTGCGTGTCCCCGGCGTCCCGACGGTGTCCCCGGACGGGACGACCGCCGTCGTCGCCGTCACCCGGCTCGACCTGGACGCCGACGAGTACCGCAGCCAGCTGTGGACCGTGCCCACCGACGGGTCGGCGCCGGCCCGTCCGCTGACCCACGGCCACCGCGACTCCGCACCCGCCTTCTCCCCGGACGGCCGCTGGCTGGCCTTCCTCGCCGCCGAGCCGAAGGGCCGCCCGCAGCTGCACGTGATGGCGACGACCGGGGGAGCGGCCCGGAAGCTGACCGACCACCACCTCGGCGCCGGTACGCCCGTCTGGTCGCCGGATTCCCGGCGGCTGGCCTACACCGCCCGGGTCCCCGAGGCCGGGCGCTACGGCACCGACGAGGACGTGCCGCCGGCCGCCGAGGCCCCGCGGTTGATCACCACGCTGAAGTACCGGCAGGACGACCTCGGCTTCACCACCGACCGGCGCAGCCACGTCTTCGTCGTCGATCTGCCGGCCGACAGTGACGACGACGGCGTCGCGCTCCCCGAGCCGTTCCAGGTGACCGACGGGGACGCCGACGACGACGACGTGGCCTGGAGCCCGGACGGCACCGAGCTGGCCTTCGTCTCCGCCCGGCACGAGGGCGCCGACCTCGACCGGGTCAGCGACGTCCACGTCGTCCGCCCCGACGGCAGCGGCCTGCGCCGGGTGACCGAGTCGCGGTCGGCCTGCGCGCACCCCGCCTACGACCCCGAGGACCCGGCCGGCAGCACGATCTACCTCACCGCGCACCCGGACCTGGGGCCGCTGGGCCGGGACTTCGTCGGCCGGAACAGCACGCTGGCCAAGGTCAGTGCCGCCGGTGGCCCCGTCGTCCCGCTGCTGGACCCCGAGGAGCACGACCGCGGCGACGAGACCCCGGCGACGGTCGTCGCCGACGGCGCCGCGTTCATCGGCATCCAGCGCCGCGGCGCGGTCGAGCTGTTGCGGGTCCCGCTGAGCGGCGGTGCACCCGAGGCGCTGGTCGACGGGCCGTACACCGTGCGCGGGATCGGCGTGGGCGGCGGCGTCGTCGTCGCCACGGTCGCCCACGACCGGTCCGCCGGCGAGCTGATCGCCATCACCCCGGGGCGGCGCCGGCTGCTCACCGGCTTCGGTGCGCCGCTGCAGACCACCGGCCGGCTGCACCGGATGCGGGAGAAGACGGCGAGCGCGCCCGACGGCTACCCGGTGCACGGCTGGGTGACCACGCCGCCCGGTCCCGGCCCGCACCCGGTCCTGCTCACCGTGCACGGCGGCCCGTTCAGCCAGTACGGCTGGACGCTCTTCGACGAGACGCAGGCCTACGTCGAGGCCGGTTACGCCGTCGTCCAGTGCAACCCGCGCGGCTCGTCGGGCTACGGCCAGGCGCACGGCCGGGTGATCAAGGAGCACATGGGCGAGCTGGACGCCGACGACGTCGTCGCGTTCCTCGACGCCGCGCTCGAGGACCCGGCGCTGGACTCCTCGCGGGTCGGGATCATGGGCGGCTCGTACGGCGGCTACATGACGACGCTGCTGCTCGGGCGCACCGACCGGTTCGTCGCCGGGATCAGCGAGCGCGCCTTCAACGACCCGGTCAGCTTCGTCGGCTCCTCGGACATCGGGTTCTTCTTCCCCGACGAGTACGTGGGCACCGACCCCGAGCGGATCGCCGCCCAGTCGCCGATGGCCACCGCGCACAGGATCACCACGCCGACGATGGTGATCCACTCCGAGGAGGACTGGCGCTGCCCGCTGGAGCAGGGCACCCGGCTGTACGTGGAGCTCAAGCGCCGGGGCATCCCGACCGAGCTGCTGCTGTTCCCGGGGGAGGGGCACGAGCTGTCCCGCACCGGGCGGCCGCAGCACCGGCGGGCCCGACTGGAGCACGTGCTGCGCTGGTGGGGCCGCTGGCTGCCGACGCCGCAGAACAGCTCGGCGATGGGCGCGCTGCCGGCCGGGTCGGGGCCCGAGGCCGCCGTCCGCACGTCGTCCGGTGACGGCGTGCCGGCCGGTCGCCGTGCCGACACCCTGACCGTGCCGGCCACCCGACTGCGGTGACCTCGCCACAGCTCCTGGCCGCCGCCCCGGAACTGGCCGCGACGGCGCTGCGGACCGTGCGGGAGGAGTTCCCCAACGGGCTGTACGTGCACTTCGCGGAGCCCGGGGACGCGCCGCTGCGGCCGCGGGACCGGCACCCGGCGTTCTACGGCAGCTACGACTGGCACTCCTCGGTCGAGATGCACTGGGTGCTGCTCCGGCTGCTGCGGCTCGCACCCTCGCTCGTGCCGGCCGACGAGATCCGCGCGGTCTTCGACGAGCACTGGACCGAACCGGCGATCGCGGCCGAGGTCGCCTACTTCGCTGGGGCGCCCGGCGCCGAGCGCCCGTACGGCTGGGCGTGGGCGCTGACCCTCGCCGAGGAGGCGGCGTCCTGGGCGGCCGCTGCCGACGCGACGGATGACGTCCGCCGGTGGGCGGCCGTGTTGCAGCCGCTGGCCGACCACTTCCTCGGCGCCTTCGGTCGCTGGCTGCCGGCGGCCACCTATCCCGTCCGCTCCGGGCTGCACCCCTCGAGCGCCTTCGGGCTGCTGATGGCGCTGCCCGCCGCCCGTCGGGCCGGGGTCGGCACCGTGCTGAGCGACGCCGCCCTGCGCTGGTTCGCCGAGGACGCCGATGCCCCGGTGCGGTGGGAGCCCTCGGGGTCGGACTTCCTGTCCCCGTCGCTGATGGAGGCCGTGCTGATGACGGTGGTGCTGCCGCCGGCCGAGGTCGAGCCGTGGCTGTCCCGGTTCCTGCCCGACCTCGCCGCCGGCCCGCTGCTCAGCCCGGCCGTCGTCAGTGACGCCAGGGACGGGCAGACCGCCCACCTGCACGGGCTGAACCTCAGCCGCGCGTGGTGTCTGCGCCGGTTGGCTGCCGCGCTGCCGGCCGGCGACGTCCGGGTGCCGACGCTGTCCGCGTCGGCCACCGAGCACGCCGCGGCGGCGATGCCGCACGTCAGCGGCAGCGACTACATGGTCGAGCACTGGCTGGCGGCGTACGCCCTGCTGTACCTCGACCCCGGGTACTGAGCGCGGCCGCTCAGGGGGTGGTCGTCACCGGTGCCTCGTCCCGGTCGGGCGTCGGGGGGTGCTCGGCGATGCAGAACAGATTGCCCTCGGGATCGGCGAGCGTCGACCACCGGACCCACGGCACCTCGTCGAGGACGTCCCAGCGGTGGGTCGCCCCGAGCGCCACGGCGCGCTCGACCTCCGCGACCCGGGTCTCCCACGGCACGGTGAGGTCCAGGTGCTGGCCCTGGTGCTCTGGACGGGGGGTGTTGCGCGGCTGGAAGAACATGGGGAACCCGCCGCCGGGGCGGGGAGCCAGGAAGACGGGGCCCTCCAGCTGACCGGCGATCGTGGTGCCGAGCAGCTCGGCCCAGAACCCGGCCAGCACGGCGGGGTCGTCGGCCTCCACGTTGACCGAGCCGAGCGTGATCGCTGTTCCGGGCGTCATGGTCGGAGCGTAGGGCGGCCCCACGACCTCCCTGCTCTCCGCTGGGGCACCCCCCCCCGCCGGGTACCGACGTCGGGTGCTGACCCGGTGACGTTCGCGGCACAGGACCCCCTAGGGTCCGATCATGGACGTCGTCGAGGTCACCCCGTCGTTCGACCAGTACGCCTTCACCTTCGGTGGTGTCGCGCCGCTGATGAAGGTGCGGCCGGGAACCGCGCTGCGGTTGTGGTCGGACGACGCCTTCTCCGGTGCGCTCCGGGCGGCCACCGACCTGTCCAGCGAGAAGGTCGACCTGTCCGCGGTCAACCCGCAGACCGGCCCGTTCTACGTCGAGGGCGCCGAGCCCGGGGACACCCTGGCCCTGCACTTCGTGGCGATGGAGCCGGCGCGGGACTTCGGCGTCTCGGCCGCGATCCCGTTCTTCGGCGGTCTGACCAGCACCGAGCGAACCGCGACCCTGCAGGCCGCGCTGCCGGACACCACCTGGATCTACGAGCTGGACCGGGCGAGGAACACGGTCACCTTCGTCGCGCGGAACAGCGACCTGCGCATCGACCTGCCGGTGGAGCCGATGCTCGGCACGGTCGGCGTCGCGCCCGCCG
>JAOPVN010000435.1 GCA_025966175.1 Modestobacter sp.
GCCCGGGCGGCCTCGGCGGAGGCGGCCACCGCGGCGGCGTGCGCAGCGGCGAGGTCCTCGTCGCCGCCGGCGTCCTCGGTCAGCTCGGTCCGCCGCGCCTCCAGCCGCTCGGCGGCGACGTCGGCACGATCGGTGGCCTCGGTGGCCGCGGCGGCCAGCCGCTCGATCTCGGCCTCCCCGGCCGCGGCACGGGAGCGCCCCGCGGCGACCTTCCCGGAGAGCCGGGCCAGCTGCTCGCGCCGGTCGGCCAACGCCCGGGCGGCGGCGACCAGCGCCCGTTCCGCCTCGGCCAGCGCCGTCTCGACCTCGGCCCGGACGGCGACCGCGGTGGCCAGCCGGGCCCGTTCGGCCTCGAGGGACTCCGCCAGCTCACGTTCGGTGGCTTCGACCCGGTCGGCCTCGGCGTCCAGCGCCTCCGGATCGCGGCCCACCGGACCGGTCGGTGGCGCGGCCGCCAGGTGCCGGTGCCGTTCGGCGGCGAGCTGGCCCACGCTGCGGAAGCGCTCGGCCAGCGTGGACAGCCGGTACCAGCTGTCCTGCGCGGTGGCCAGCAGGGGCGCGTCGGCGGCCAGCTGCCGCTCCAGCGCCGACTCGGTCCGGGCGGCCTCCCCCAGGGCGGCCTCCACGACGGTCCGCCGGGCCCGGGCCGCGGTCTCGTCGGCGACGTCGGCCTCCAGGGCGTCCCGCAGCCCGACCAGGTCGTCGGCGAGCAACCGCAACCGGGCGTCGCGCAGGTCGGCCTGCACGCCGGCCGCACGGCGGGCCACCTCGGCCTGCTTGCCCAGCGGCTTGAGCTGGCGGCGCAGCTCCGCGGTCAGGTCACCCAGCCGATCGAGGTTGGCCTGCATCGCGTCGAGCTTGCGGAGCGCCTTCTCCTTGCGCTTGCGGTGCTTGAGGACGCCGGCGGCCTCCTCCACGAAGGCGCGGCGGTCCTCGGGGCGGCCGGACAGGACGGCGTCGAGCTGGCCCTGCCCGACGATGACGTGCATCTCCCGGCCGATGCCGGAGTCGCTCAGCAGCTCCTGGACGTCGAGCAGGCGCACCTTGTCGCCGTTGATCTCGTACTCGCTCTCCCCGGAGCGGTACATCCGCCGGGTGATCGAGACCTCGGTGTAGTCGATCGGCAGCGCGCCGTCGGCGTTGTCGATCGTCAGCGTCACCTCGGCGCGGCCCAGCGCCGGTCGCCCAGCGGTGCCGGCGAAGATGACGTCCTCCATCTTGCCGCCGCGCAGGCTCTTGGCCCCCTGCTCGCCCAGCACCCAGGCGATCGCGTCGACGACGTTGGACTTGCCCGAACCGTTGGGGCCGACGACGGCGGTGATGCCCGGCTCCAGCCGCAGCGTCGTCGGCGACGCGAAGGACTTGAAGCCCTTGAGCGTCAGGCTGGACAGGTGCACGGTGGAGAGACTCCCGGATGGCTACGACATCCCGCTCGACGCAGGGTGGTGGACCACCCCATGATGACGGACGACGCGCCGGTCACCCCTCGTTCCGGGACCAGAGGGGCAGATGGTGCCTGTCGGCCCCGCCGCAGGGGCCCGCCGCGAGCGGAGCGAGTGACGGGGGGCGGCGGGGTCCTTCTTCAGGCGAGGGCGGGTGCGGGCGACTCGTGGGCCATGCTGAGCAGCTCGCGGGCGATCGCGGCGTCGCGCTCCTCGCGGAGAGCGGCGAGCTCCTCCTCGAGGCGGCGCACCTTGGCGCGCAGGGCGGCGTTCTCCTCGGCTACTCGCAGCTCGTGGGGAGCGACGATCGAACCGAACAGGGCCTTGGCCATGGCTCAGCGGCCTTTCACAGCAGGTGTGGGTCCCGTCGCACCGCTGGGGCGGTCTGCGGCGGACTGGTGTCCCCCAAGGGTGACACCCGGCGCGACCTGGGTCAACGGCACGGATGGCCCGCACCCGTGTCGGGGGTGTGTCGTCTTCGTCACCCCACGGTGAAGCCGGACATCCCCTGCACCACGTCGTCCCGCGGGTGGACGTCGGACACCGCCCCGGGGGCCCGGGGGCCGGACAGCTCGGCGAGCGCCGCCCGGACGTCGTCCGCCGGCCCCTCCAGGACCACCTCGACCCGCCCGTCGGGCAGGTTGGTGGCAGACCCGGACAGCCGACGGTCGGTCGCGACCTGCCGGACGAACCAGCGGTAGCCGACCCCCTGCACCTGCCCGTCGATCAGGGCGACGACCCGCAGCGTGCTCATGCGCGGCGGAGCCGCGGGCGGGGCTGGCACTGCGGGCAGCTGTAGCTGGAGCGGTTCATGAACGACTCGCGGCGGATCGGGGTGCCGCACCGCGGGCAGGGCCGGTCCAGCTGGCCGTAGACGGCGAGGTGCCGGGAGAAGTAGCCGCTCTGCCCGTTGACGTCGACGTAGAGGGAGTCGAAGGAGGTGCCGCCCTGCTCCAGGCTCTCGCCCAGCACGTCGCGGACGCCCTCGAGCAGGTCCGACACCTGGGCGCGGGTGAGCTTGTCGGTGGGCCGGGCGCCGTGCAGCCGGGCCCGCCACAGCGACTCGTCTGCGTAGATGTTGCCGACCCCACCGATGAGCGTCTGGTCCAGCAGGGCGCGCTTGACCTCGGTGTGTCGACGGCGCAGCGCGGCGCTGAAGGCGTCGGCGTCGAAACCCGGGTCCAGCGGATCGATGGCGATGTGCGCCAGCCGCGGCGGGATGTCGTCGTCCGCGGCGTCCTCGACGGCCAGCCCACCGAAGGTGCGCTGGTCGACGAAGCGGAGCTCGCGGCCGCCGTCGGTGAACCGGAAGCGGGCCCGCAGGTGGACCTCGTCGGGCTCCTCGGGCTTCTCCACGAGCAGTTGTCCGCTCATCCCGAGGTGGGCGACCAGCGCCCGGCCCGACGATGTGCCCGCGGGCTCGGCCATCGGCAACCACAGGTACTTGCCGCGCCGGTGGGCCGCGGTGAGGGTGCGGCCGGTCAGCGCGGCGACGAAGTGGTCAGCGCCCTCCAGGTGCCGGCGGACCGCCCGGGGGTGGCGCACCTCGACCGTGGCGATCGTGCGGCCGGCGACCCAGCGCTCCAGGCCTCGCCGGACGACCTCGACCTCGGGGAGCTCGGGCACGTCAGGCCCCTGCGGATCCGCCGTCGACAGCCGCGGACAGCGAGTGCCAGGCGGCCTCGGCGGCCTCCTGCTCGGCGGCCTTCTTGGTGCGTCCGGTGCCCTTGCCGCGGACCTCGCCGGCGAGCAGCACCACGGCGGTGAACGTCTTGGCGTGGTCGGGGCCGTCGTCC
>JAOPVN010000490.1 GCA_025966175.1 Modestobacter sp.
CCTGGCCGCCCTGGATGCGCGGTCCCGGGCGCTCGTCCGTGAACGGAGCACACCGCCCGTCGCGGACGCGACCGCATCGGAGGCCGGTGCACCCGCCGGCCCGACCGTGCCGCGCGAGCGGGGCAGCATCATCGAGGCGCTCGACGACCTCGGCCGCCCGGAGGCCTACTCACCGGAGGGCCACCGCCGGTTGCGCCGGCTGGCCAACGAGCTCTCCGCGCTGCGCTCACGGCTGGGGGAGTCGCTGCCGGATCTCGTCGACGAGGTGGTGCGCACCCTCGGTCTGGAGACCGAGCTGGCCAGCCACCCCGATGTGACCCCCGGAGGCGCGCGCACCCACCTGGACGCGCTGCACGAGGTCGCCGCGGAGTTCTCCGAGCTCGCCGAGCTGCCCTCGCTGCCGGCCTTCCTGGGCTACCTCGCCGACGCGGAGGTGCGCGAGCGCGGCCTGGAGCCCGGTGAGGTGGCGGTCAACCCGGAGGCGGTGCAGCTGCTCACCGGCCACTCGGCCAAGGGCCTGGAGTGGGACGTCGTCGGCGTGCCCGGGATGACCAAGGACCAGTTCCCGGCCAGGTCGGACGCCTCTGACTCGTGGATCCGCGACCCCGGCGCCGTTCCCGTTGACCTGCGGGCCACGGACCGCGCGGAGCTGCCCCGGCTGCACCTGCCGGTGCCCGGATCCGGCGACCAGGCCGCGGTACGCGATGCCCTGGAGGACTACGTCGAGGAGTGGAAGGACTTCGGCCTCGCCGAGGAGATCCGGCTCGGGTACGTGGCGGTGACCCGCGCCAAGCACCTGCTGCTGTGCTCGGGCAGCTGGTGGCGCGACGGCAAGACCGCCTCCGGGCCCTCCTCGCTGCTGCTCGCGGTCAAGGCCGCCTGCGAGGACGGGGCGGGTGTCGTCGACGCATGGGCGCCGCCACCGGAGGAGGACGCGGAGAACCCGGCGCTGGCCGAGTGGCCGGTGGGCAGCTGGCCGACCGATCCGCTGTCCTCCCGCCGCCGTCGGGCTCTGACCGCCGCGGCCGAGCTGGTCGCTGTCACCCAGCCGCACCCGCTCACCGATGCGGCACTCGGCGCCGAGGACGACCCCCTGGTCGCGGACTGGCTGCGCGACGCGGACCTGCTGCTGCGCGAGCGTGCCGAGCACTCCCGCGGCGTCGTCGACGTGCCGCTGCCCGCGCACCTGTCGGTCTCGGCGCTGGTCGCGCTGCGCCGGGACCCGGCCGAGCTGGCCCGCCGGCTGCGGCGGCCGATGCCGGCGGCACCGGCACCGCTGGCCCGGCGCGGGACGGCCTTCCACGCCTGGCTCGAGGAGCGCTTCGGCACCTCCCGGCTGATCGACCTCGACGAGCTCCCCGGCAGCGGTGACGCCGCCGCCGCACCCGACGAGGCGCTCGCCTCGCTGCAGCAGGCCTTCCTGGCCGGCGAATGGGCCGACCGCCAGCCGGTCGACGTCGAGGCCCCGTTCGAGACCCCGCTGGGCCCGCTGACCCTGCGCGGCCGGATCGACGCCGTCTACGCCACCCCTGACGGCGGTTACGAGGTCATCGACTGGAAGACCGGCCCGGTCCCCGGCGCGGCCGAGCTCGCCGCGGCGGCGGTGCAGCTCGCGGCCTACCGGTTGGGCTGGTCCCGGCTCACCGGGGTGCCGGTGGAGCAGGTCAGCGCCGGCTTCCACCACGTCGCGGCCGGGGTCACGCTGCGCCCGGTCGACCTGCTGGACGAGGCCGGCCTGCTCGCCCTGGTCACCGGGGCAGCGGCGTGATCGTCCGGGACGACGCGGACGGGGCCCTGCTGCGCGATGCCCGTCGACGGCTGCGCCCGGGGCTCACATCACGGCCATCCCGCTCCCGGGGACGGTGAGGGCCGGGATCGCGTCGGGGGCGGCGAACAGGAGGACGCCCAGGACGAGGAGGAGGCCCGCGGTGCCGTAGGTGGCCACCCGCCGCATGGGGAGGGTCTTCTCGACGGCGATCAACCCGGCGACGAGAGCCATCCAGACGATGCTCATGACGCCCAGCGCGAACAGCGACGCCATCAACGCCCAGCAGCAGCCGACGCACCACGCGCCGTTCTTCGCCCCCATCCGCAGCGCGCCCGACCAACCGTCGCGCCAGCCGCCGAGCAGGACGCCGAGCGGGCTGCGGCACTTCCGGAGGCAGACGTCCTTCAGCGGTGTCAGCTCGTAGCCGGCTGCGACCAGCAGCGTGGCGGCGGCGACCGGCCGGCCCGCGTGGTCCCAGGCGAGCGCGTCGCCTGCAGAGCGGCCCGCCACCATGCCGATCGCGAACGCCAGCAGACCGGCGCCGGCCCAGGTGGCGAGGTAGCCGGCCGTGAAGACCAGCGGTGACAGGGGAGACCGGGCGCGGGTCATCCGGGAGTACAACGCGATCGTCGGGGCGACCGACGGGAACATCATCGCGGCCATCATCACGATCCAGACGCCGAGGAACCATCCCAGCGTCCCGAGGCCGGTCCACGGCCCCTCGTCCATGCCGCGCATCTGCCCGGCCGTCCACCACCAGCCGAGGCCGGCGAGGGCGAACAGCGCGGCGACCAGACCCAGGCGAACGCGTGCCGCGGCGAAAGCGGCGGCGAGGTCGTCGCCCGGGTGGAGGGGCTGCACCACAGGACCCTCCGGTCAGGCGGACCAGGAGAAGTCGGAGGTGGACAGACCGGTCTTGCCTTCGTACCGGATGCCGAACGCGTCGATCCGCGACCGCCGCGCCTCGGCCATCGTCAGGTCCGACCCGACCGGGTGGAACATGCCGGAGAACCGGACCGGCTGACCGGTCTCCACCCCGAAGGGCACGATGTCCTCGATCTCGAAGTCGATGGCGTCGTCGACCCGCACGCTGTGCCGCAGCCCGTCATCGCTCAGCTCGATCGCCGCCCGCTGGACGCCGACCACCTCGCCGACGAGCGGGGCCAGCAGGGCCATCGGCCCGCCGAGCTGCCCGCCGAAGACCTGGACGAGCTTGTCGAACTGCTCGTCCGTTGCCTGGTCGTCGACGTACATCCCGAGCCGCCAGTTGCCGTCGGTCATCACCTTGGGGGTGTCGATGATCGCGACCACCTTCCGACCACCGACGTCGGTGCCGTCGATCTCGCCGTCGCGGATGGTGAACGCCAGGCTCGCCCGGCAGTAGTCGTACGTGGCGCCGTGGTCCAACGTGAGGTTGCACGGGCACATCAGCTCGCAGGAACACGTCTCCGCGTAGCTGCCCCTCAGGTTCCACGACATGGCCAAGCCCCTTCCGGAGGGGGCCAGTGTCCATCCGGCGGCGGACAGCGGTCAACGCCCGCCGGGCCGCCGGCGGGGGCTCAGCTCGGCGGGGCGTGCAGCGGGGCGTCCGGGTGGAGCACCGGCCCGCGGGCGATCCGGTCCAGCACCGCCCGGGCCAGCTCGTCGGGTGCCTGCTCGGGGACCCAGTGGGTGATCCCGGGCAGCTCCACGAACCGGTAGTCGCCGGTCACCTGGTCCGCGCACGCCTCCGCGGCGATCCGGCCGACCGCGACGTCGCCGTCGCTCCACACGTAGGTCGTCGGCACCTGCACCGGGTCGACCGGGGGCGAGGAGCTCATCGCCCGGTACCAGTTCAGCGCCGCGGTCAGCGCGCCCGGCGCCGACAGCTGCTCCACGTAGACGTCGACCGCCTCGGCCGGCACCCCGGGGGCGTCCAGCATCCGGCGCAGCCGGCGGGCGCCGTCGGCCAGCAGGACCTCCTCGGCCTTTCCGGCCTGCCGGAACAGCTTGATGTAAGCCGAGCGCTCCCTCTGCTCCGGATCGGCGCGGAAGGCCAGCGTGTAGGCCGTCGGGTGGGGCACCGAGACCGCGGTCAGCGTGCGCACCCGGTCGGGATGCCAGGCGGCCAGCCCCCACGCCACGTTGGCGCCCCAGTCGTGCCCGACGACGTCGACGACCGGGATGTCCAGGGCGGTCATCAGGTCTGCGGTCACCTGCACCAGGCTGGTCAGCGCGTAGGCGTCGACCTCGTCGGGCCGGGCACCGGGGGAGTAGCCCAGCTGGTCGGGTGCGTACGTGCGCAGCCCGGCCTCGGCCAGCAGTGGCGCGACCGCCGACCAGCTCAGCGACGTCTCCGGGAAGCCGTGCAGCAGCAGCACCGGCGGGCCGTCGTCCGGGCCGTCCGTCCGCACGTCGAAGGTCAGGTCGCCGACGTCCACCTGCAGCATCCCCACGGCCATGCAGGGAACGTAGCCCGCTCCCCGGCCGAACGGGCGGGCCACGCGGGATACGGTCGACTCCGTGAGCAGCAGC
This sequence comes from Modestobacter sp., assembly GCA_025966175.1. Classification (GTDB taxonomy): domain Bacteria; phylum Actinomycetota; class Actinomycetes; order Mycobacteriales; family Geodermatophilaceae; genus Modestobacter. The sequence goes on from JAOPVN010000490.1 coordinate 4,283, forward strand.
GCCGAACGTGACTTCGTCACCGCCCACCTGGACGACCTGCACGCCGACCTGGACGCCTGGTTGCGCATCCCCTCGATCTCCGCAGATCCGGCGCACGCCGGGGACGTCGCGGCGAGCGCCGAGTGGCTGGCCGAGGCGCTGCGCCGCACTGGCTTCCCGACCGTGGAGATCTGGCCGACCGCCGGCGCGCCCGCTGTCTTCGCCGAGTGGCCGTCCGCCGACGAGGGTGCTCCGGTGGCGCTGGTCTACGGCCACCACGACGTCCAGCCGGTCGACCCGCTCGAGCTGTGGGAACACCCGCCGTTCGAGCCCACGGTCGTCGAGACCGCCGGCGGTCCCGAGCTGCACGCCCGCGGGGCCATCGACGACAAGGGCAACGTCGCCTTCCACCTGCTCGGCATGCGCGCGCACCTGGCCGCCACCGGCCGGGACACCCCCGCGGTCACGGTGAAGCTGATCATCGAGGGCGAGGAGGAGTCCGGCTCCCCGCACTTCGCCGACCTGCTGCGCGAGCACGCCGACCGGCTGCGCTGCGACGTCGTCGTGGTGAGCGACACCGGCATGGCCGCCCACGACGTCCCCAGCGCGGTGACCGCGATGCGCGGCCTCGCGGACGCCGAGATCACCCTCCGCGGCCCCGCGGTCGACCTGCACTCGGGTTCCTTCGGCGGCGCCGTCCCCAACCCGTTGCACGCCATGGCCGAGCTGGTCGCCTCGCTGCACGACGAGTCGGGTCGGGTCACGCTGCCCGGTTTCTACGACAAGGTGCGCCCGCTCACCGATCGCGAGCGCGACCTGATGGGCCGGGTCCCCTTCGACGAGGCCGCCTGGCTCGCCGGGCCCGCCGCCTCGCGTGTCGCCACCGGTGAGGCCGGCTTCAGCACGCTGGAACGGGTCGGCGCCCGGCCCACCGCCGAGGTCAACGGCATGTGGGGTGGCTACACCGGCCCGGGCCACAAGACGATCGTCCCGGCCGAGGCGCACGCCAAGGTCACCTTCCGGCTGGTCGCCGACCAGCTGCCGGCCGACCTGGGCGACCAGGTTCGGGCATGGGTGGAGACGAACACCCCGGCGGGCATCGAGGCCGAGGTGCACGTGGCGGCCGGCGGCGTCGCGCCCTGCGCCAGCGACCTGGACCACCCCGCGATGGACGCGCTGCTGCGCTCCATCGCCCAGGCCTTCGACACCGACGCCGACCAGGTGCTGTTCACCCGCGAGGGCGGCAGCGGCCCGGAGGCCGACATCGCGCAGATCCTCGGTGCACCGCTGCTGTTCCTGGGCGCCGGCCTGCCCACCGACCGCATCCACTCGCCGAACGAGCGGGTGCTGCTGCCGATGCTCCACCGGGGTGCGGAGGCCACCGCCCATCTGTGGCGCGAGCTGGCGACCGTGCGCTTCACGGCCCGATGAAGGCACGGGCGGGGACGACGCCATGAGCGGACCCGGCGACGCCATGAGCGGACCCGGCGGGGGCGGGATGACGAGGCAGCCCGGCACGCCCGTGCCCGGCTGGTACCCCGACCCGGACGGTGCACCCGGCATGGTCCGCTGGTGGGATGGCGCCACCTGGTCCGACGTGACCACCCCCGCCGGCCCGGGCGTCTCCGTCGGCCGGTCGTTCGAGTCCCCGGCTCCTCGCGAGCTGCTGCCGCCCTCGACCTGGGACGCCTGGGGGGCGCGGGACAACGGCGTCTGGGAACCGGCCCGGTCGCGGCGGTCCCGCCGCCGGCCGTTGTTCATCGGTCTGGGCGCGCTCGGCGTCGTCCTGGTGCTGGTGCTCGTCGCGATCGTGCTGGGCAGCGGGGGCGCCGGTGGGCAGGACGCCGCCGCGCCGGTGGCCGGCTCGACCAGCCAGCCCACCAGCACCTTCCCGCCGGGCACGGTGCGGATCATCGACGAGGCCGCCGGGATCTCCTATCCGTTCCTCGGCGACGGCTGGTTCGAGTGGGACCGCGGGCCGCAGTACGAGACCACCCAGACCGCCGGGCAGTACTTCGTCACCCAGGAGGACCTGCCCGTCGGGAACGAGGTCTTCATCGCCCAGTGCACCTCCGGGCCGCTGGCCACCGGCTACGGGTACGGGGGCACGGGCACGCTGCAGTCCACGGTCACCGCGGTCGCCGACGCGGTGCGGGTCCTGCACTACCCGGCGCCCAACGAGCGCACCGTGCGTCGCGACGAGGCGATCACCGTCGACGGCGCCCAGGCCTGGGTCTACGAGTTCGACCTGTCCTGGAAGGTCGCCGGTTACGACTCGACCGGCGAGCGGGCGGCGCTGCTGCTCATCGACGTCGGCATGCCGGCGCCCGCGTTGCTCTACATCTCCATCCCCAACACCCACGCCGAGCTCTACGGGGCGATCGACCGCGTCCTGGACGACGTCGACGTGTTGTGACCGGGATCCGTTCCACCCGGGTGGGGGAACCGGCGCCCGGCGTGTCGCGGGACGCGGTTAGGGTCGGAGCGTGACAGCAGCTGGGGCCGACCTGACCCTGCGGCACCCGGTGGAGCGGTTCACGCTCGACAACGGGCTGCGGGTCGTACTCGCGCCGGACCGGAGTGTCCCCGTCGTCGCCGTGAGCGTCTTCTACGACGTCGGCATGCGATCCGAGCCCCCGGGTCGCACCGGGTTCGCGCACCTCTTCGAGCACATGATGTTCCAGGGCTCCGCGCACGTCCCGAAGATGGAGCACGCCCGCCTCGTGCAGGCCGCCGGCGGCACCTTCAACGGCTCGACCCACCAGGACTACACGAACTACTTCGAGGCGCTGCCCTCCGAGGCCCTGGAGCGCGCGATCTTCCTCGAGGCCGACCGGATGGCCGCCCCGGCGATCACCGAGGAGAACCTCCGCAACCAGATCGACGTGGTGAAGGAGGAGATCCGGGTCAACGTGCTCAACCGGCCCTACGGCGCCTTCCCCTGGTTGCAGCTGCCGTCGATCGCCTTCGAGAGCTTCGCCAACACCCACGACGGCTACGGCTCCTTCGTCGACCTGGAGTCCTCCACCGTCGAGGACGCCACGGACTTCTTCTCCCGCTACTACGCGCCGAGCAATGCGGTGCTGTGCATCGGCGGCG